>CAZRCR010000010.1:0-12363 GCA_964598615.1 uncultured Anaerolinea sp. | reverse complement strand
GTTGGCGATGGTCGCGGGGAAGATCGTCCTTGTCAGGGTGGGAGACTCACCAGAGATCCTGGAGCAGGGTGTCCATCCCGGCCAGGAACTGCTCGCCATCGACGGCCGCCCCGCCGGGGATGTCATGGCGGATGTCCTGCGCTACTACAGGGGCGGGACACCGCAGTGGGGAGATGCCTTCGGCCTGTACAGCCTGTTGCAGGGTCCCAGGGATGAAACGGTCGCCCTAATCCTGAAGGATATCGACGGAAAGACGGGTACTGTCCGCTTGAAACGGAACTCCGACCTCGGCGGTGGCCGGACGTTCACGCAACGTATCCTGGATCACGACCCCCTGCTCGAAATGAAGATGCTGGGCAGCGTCGCCTACTTCTGGCTCTCCACTTTCGGCGCTGGTCAGATTGTGGATGAGTTCAACCGGGAATTCGAACGCCTGGACCTGGAAAATGTTACCGGCATGGTCCTGGACATCCGCCACAACATCGGCGGGGAGACCGGGATCGGCTTCAGCATTCTCTCCCGTCTCATCGACCGGCCGCTCGAGGCCGCCAAATGGAAGACGCGCAAATCCCTGGCTGGCTACCGCGCCTGGGGCAACCCGGAAGAGTGGTACGATGACCAGCAAGAGCCCGTTCAGCCCTGTGACGGCAAGCGCTATACGGGTCCGCTGGCAGTGCTGACTGGCCCACACACGTTCAGTTCCGCGGAGGATTTCCTTGTGCCGCTGGCGTTTTCCAAGCGGGCCATACTGATAGGGGAGAAAACCGCCGGGAGCACGGGACAACCCTTGCGCCTGATGCTGCCCGGTGGAGGCTACTGCCTGATCTGCACGCTCCAGTCCACCTTCCCGGATGGACGGGAGTTCGTCGGTCATGGGATCGAACCGGATATTGTTGTCTGCCCAACACAAAAAGATATACATGAAAACCGGGACCGGGCGCTGGAAGAGGCAATTCGCAAACTTTCCTCCACCGATTGATATTGAATTCCTGGCAAGGCTGACCAAGTCAGTAGCCATCTGATAGCAAATTTTTAGGCAACCGATAAGCAACCATACGTTGATCGATACATAATACATCGTGGCTGAAAATTAGTTTCAGCACAAACTCTATCCAAGCACAGGGAAAAGACACCTATGGAAAATTCATCCAGTACATCTCCGACATCCGAAAAGTGGGCGCCTCGTTTCTTCACCTTCTGGGCAGGACAAGCCATCTCAATAACCGGTAGCAGCTTGGTGCAATTCGCTCTTGTCTGGTGGATGACCCGCACCACCAGTTCGGCCACCGTCCTGGCCACCGCCACCTTGATCGCAATGCTGCCACGCATCTTGATCGCCCCGTTCGCCGGAGCGCTGGTGGACCGCTGGAACCGTAAAGCGGTCATGATCGTTGCCGACAGCTTGATTGCCCTGGCAACGTTGGTATTGATGCTTCTCTTCGCATTTGGATGGGAGAGCATTTGGGCCGTGTACATCATCCTGCTTATCCGCGCAGTTGGCAGCGCGTTCCATTCCCCGGCAGAGTCGGCCTCGGTCTCGCTGATGGTTCCCAAAGAACACCTGGCACGCATTGCCGGCCTCAACCAGACTCTGGAAGGCGTCCTCAGCATTGTCTCCCCTCCGTTGGGAGCACTGCTGATCGGTTTCCTGCCTTTGCAGGGAGTGCTGGCAATCGACGTTGGGACAGCCATTATTGCCGTAACCATCCTGGCTTTCATCTCGATCCCACAACCGCCGCGTCAACTGGCGAAAGCCAATGGGACTGCCCCAAAAACCAGCTTTGGGCAGGATTTCAAAGAAGGTTGGCTCTATATCATCAAGTGGCCCGGACTGTTCGGCGTTGTGTTGATCGCCATGGCCATCAATTTCCTGCTCAATCCGGCATTCTCGCTGATCCCGCTCGTTGTTATCGAGAAATATCACGGCAGTGTGATGCAACTGGGCATGGTTGACTCGATCTTCGGGGGCGGCATCATCATCGGTGGACTGGTGTTGAGCGCCTGGGGTGGATTCAAGAAACGTATTCTGACCTGTCTGTTGGGCGTAATCGGGATGGGAATTGGCATCCTGGTGTTTGGGGTTGCTCCCTCCGGCTGGTTTTACGTTGCGATGGGCGGAATTCTCCTGACCGGTTTCATGAACGTCCTGTCGAACGGCCCGCTAAATGCCATCGTCCAGGCAGCCGTCGACCCGGATATGCAAGGCCGCGTCTTTTCCATGCTGGGGGCCGGGGCATCGGCAATGGCACCGCTTGGCCTGCTGGTGGCTGGTCCCCTTTCCGACTGGCTCGGGGTCGAGAGCTGGTACCTGATTAGCGGAATAATGTGTATTCTCATGGCTTTGGCCGGTCTCTTCATCCCAGCCATCATGAACATTGAGACAAATCAACAGAAGGAACCGGTTGCCACACTTATAGATTAAGCTAGACAAAACAAAAAAAGGACGACCCGTGAGGTCGTCCTTTTTTTGTTTATGCTTTTCGGTACTTCAATAACAACGGCCCCACCCGGTCGATGATCCAGCCGAAAGAGAGTTCCGCCCACGGAACCACCCGCAGCCAATCGGGGACATAAATGACCCGCCGCGGCCGCAGCAGCAGTTTCCAGATCCGCCAGGCCACGTAGTCCGCCGTGACGCCCACATGCTCGGTAGGCACATGCCCGCCGTTCTCCTTAGAAAGCGCGGCCTCGCCGAACTCGGTACGTACCGGCCCGGCGCGTACCACACTGACGTGGACGCGCGTCCCGGTCAGTTCGCGGTGGAGGGCGGTGGTGAAATTGTCGAGGAAAGACTTGGTCGCTCCATACAGGGCAATCCCCTGGCTGGGAATGCTGCCTGAGATGGAACCGACATTGACGATGTGTCCCGCGTCCTTGCGCCGCATATCTTTCAGGAAATCCAGGCTGAGCTGCACCACCGTCTCCAGGTTGACCTGGAGCATTTCGTGCGCAGTCTGCCAGGGCATCTCGGACCCGTAACCATACCAGCAAAAGCCGGCATTATTGACCAATACATGCACCGGCCCGAAACAATCCTTTACTTCCTGAAAAACGCGTTCCCGCTCGGTTTCCTGGCTCAGATCGGCCATGAGGGGATAGGCTACACCGCCGGCAGAGCGAATCTCACCCGCCAGGGACTCGAGCCGGTCCAGCCGGCGCGCCACCAGCACCACCTGCATGCCTTCACACGCCAGGCGTTTGGCCGTGGCCGCGCCGATTCCCGACGAAGCCCCGGTGACGACCGCGAGTTTATCCTTCAAATCAATCATCATGGCTGCAAATTCAGCATCCAAAAACGAACGGTTCTGTCGGCGTTTTCACCTTGCGCCCGGCAGCGTAGATCCAGCCGAGCAAAGCCCAGTGTATAAGACTCGTCAGCACCACCAACCACAGAATCTCGGTATAGCCGCCTGCCAGGGTGAAGAGAATATCGGACACGTGGAACAGCCCGATGACCGCGAACACCGGCAGGTCTTCCTGCAACGTAACCGGGTACTTCATCCGTCCACGCCAGAAGAAGAGCAGCAAAAGGGTCGGGAAGATCAAGTGGAAACCGAGCATGACCCATTCAGCATTACTGCCCTTGGAGAAAATCGGTCCCAGCCAGAGCAGGAACTGCGAGAGCGGGCTGACCATGCCCAGCAGCGCCAAAAAGATCATCAGGAACGGATAGATGTAACCCACCACTGGCTTGTAACCGGAACGCCGATACCACCAGCGCCCCAACAAGATGAAGACGGTTGCATAGAACATGATCAACGTCCAGCCGGGGAAATTGTAGACCGGCACCCCATAGATATTGACCGCCCCCTCGGGTAGCAGCCAGCTCCAGCGTCCGCTGGTGCGCTCGCCAACAGTGAAAATCTGCCGGACAGTATAGGGATCGAGCGAGAAATCCTGCAGGGTACCGAATAACCCGGCCACGAACGGCTTGCACCAGGTGGGAATGTCCATCTTTTCGAGCAGCCACAGGACCGTGATAAGCACATCCACTTCGAGCAGCGGCACCGAAAGCGGCACATCTCCCACCATCATCAGGGCATGTCCGTACACGTACCAACCCTGCACCACGGCGAAATTCTCATAGACGCTGGCATACAGCAACACAAACGCGAAGGCTTCGAGCAGGATCGCCACCGGGTGTTTGCTCTTCTTGATAACGAAGACCATTACCAGCACGGTAATCGCGATAGCCAGCAGGTCGGCCAGGAGCCAGGGAACAGGGATGGGGGTATCGAAGAGATATTGCATGGCTCACCTTTCTGCAGGTTGCGTTTGCAGGTCACGCTGTAAACGTGACCTACGCGACAGACTTGGCCTTACGGTTCTCGAAATACCAGCGTACCGTATCCGCAATCGTTTCGATCAGCGGGCGCGGCTGGTAGCCCAAATCTCTCTCAGCCTTTTTGTGACTGATGTCCGCGTTGCTTTGCAAAACTTCCAGCGAGTAAGGTGTGAAGCGCGGTTTGACTTTGGTGTGCTGGTAGTACCAGGGCGTGAACCTGGCCGCGAACTCGGCCAACGAGAACGGCATCTTGAAACTGGCAAACGTCTTGCCGGTCACTTCGCGCACCGTCTCCAGCATGTAACGCACCGAGACCTTGTTACCGCTCAAGATGTAACTCTCGCCGCGTTTGCCGTGCGCGGCAGCCGCCACCAGACCCTCGGCCACATCACGTACATCCACAAAATCGTAAGCGCCTTCCACATAGAACATCGGACGGGCCTCTGATGCCTGACGGATGACCTCGCCCATCTCGGAGCCGCGGAAATCGTACGGGCCGATGACCCCCGTCGGGCAGACGATGACCGCATCCAGGTCCGCCTGCGCCGCATTCTGGACATCGAGGCTGGCCGCGGCTTTCGAGCGGTCATACTCCCCGTAGGGGTTGTTCGGATCGAAGCCGAGGGTTTCGTCCATTTCCACGCCATGCGGGGCGCGCTTGATGGCATGGATGGAACTGGTATACACCAGCCGTTTCACGCGGGCGCGGCGGGCCGCTTCAAGGACATTGCGCGTCCCTTCCACGTTGACCTTCCACACGAACGGATTTTTGCCCGGCATGATCGAGATGATCCCCGCCAGGTGATAGACCGTGTCCACACCTTCGAGGGCCTGGGCCAGGGAGGCCGGGTCGAGCACATCGCCTTCGACGCGCTCCAGTTCGAGGTCCCTGATGGATGAGGTGTCCTCCCCCTTCCAGACCAGGGCACGGACATGTTCTCCCTGCGCCAGTAATTTACGAACAAGTACGTTGCCAATATGTCCGGTTGCACCGGTTACAAGGATCATAGGTTCTCCACTTCCGGGCTGCTACTTGGCCAGCCCATTCATAAGGATCTTCATGCTTTCTTCGCCAACTTTTTGCCAATCGGCTCCCTGGGGATCGAGCACACCTTGCAGAAACAGCCCCACGGCCAGTGAAAGGATCACCTGTGCAGCAGCCTGGGAGTCGATATTTTCTTTCAGGGTACCTTCCTGGATGCCATCCTCCACCAGCTTGGCGAAGTGTTCGCGGTAGTGGTAGTAAGGAGCAATGGTGGCATCCCAGACGGTCTCATCCCGGCTGGCCTGTGTCCAGAATTCGAGGAACATGGGCATGCGGTCATCGGCCGCGGCAAAAATGACCGGGAGCAACTGGGTCATCTTTACGAAAGTCTCCGGGATGGTATCGGCGCGGAAACTGTCCAGGCCCACATCGATGGTCTTTAGCCATCCATCCAGCAGGGCCAGGAAAACGGCCTGTTTGGTAGGAAAATGGTGGTAAAAAGCGCCCTTGCTCACCCCTGCATCGGCGCAGATCTCATCCACACTGGCAGCGTCATAGCCGGAAAGGGCAAAACGACGCACGGCGGCATCGAGGATATTGGCACGCGTTTCTTCACTACGTTGTTGGGTCATAAGCTTCCTTATCGTCCGGAGTGCGGACTTTGATTCGCCTGCAAGATGCAGGTCAGGTCAGCGCTCCATGCCAAAACATACCGACTAGTCGGTATTTTTATAATACCTCCAAGCCATACAAAAGTCAATTCCAGGGAGGTTAGAATCAGATTACAAGTCTGTGAAGAACATCGGGAGAATTTACAAAGATGTAAAATCCTGTTTACAAAGCGGTAAACAGGAGATGGTAACATTTGGGATGCGGGCCTAAGTCCATGAATTCGGGCAACTTGAAATTCACGCTCCTTTTTACGAGGTATCCATGACCGTCGAAAGCCTTCCCTCCCCCACCGTCAAACGCCAGCGTGTTCTGGTGGCTGTTCTGCTGGTTCTGATCCTTGCCGTGGGCTCGTTCCTGCGCTTCTACAAACTGGGCGAAGCCAGCGTGGGCAACCTATACTATGCCGCGGCGGTCAAGTCCATGCTGCAATCGTGGCATAATTTCTTCTTCGTGTCCTTCGAGCCAGGCGGCTCCGTCAGCGTGGACAAACCGCCGCTGGGCTTCTGGGTGCAATGTCTTTCGGCCTATTTTCTCGGCATGAACGGATTTGCACTTGCCCTGCCGAACGCGATCGCAGGCATTCTCTCCATCTTTGTAGTTTACAAACTCATCCGGCGGCCGTTCGGACCCTGGGCCGGGTTGGCTGCATCCCTGGTATTGGCGCTCACCCCGGTGGCGATCTCCGCCGAGCGCAACAACACCATCGACGGCCTGCTCGTGTTCGTACTGTTACTGGCAGCCTGGGCAGTGTTGCAGTCCGTGTACACACGAAAGGTGGGCTGGTTATTCCTGGGCATGTTCCTGGTGGGACTGGGCTTCAACATCAAAATGCTGCAAGCCTACCTGCCCCTGCCCGCCCTGTATGCCGTCTATTTCTTCGCCGCCAAACACAAGTGGTGGAAGAAGCTCCTGCATCTGACAGCAGCCGGTGTACTCCTGCTGGTGGTTTCCTTCTCCTGGGCAGTGGCTGTGGACCTGGTTCCAGCAGAGAACCGTCCCTACGTGGGCGGGAGCGAAGATAATACTGTCATGGAACTCATCTTTGGCCACAATGGTCTGGAACGGATCACGCTGGGGATCAACCGTTTGCGCGGGAACAGCCCGCAGGACGGCTCGCCCACTAATCCAAACAACCCGCTCCCCAACGGACAGCAAACCGTCCCGTATCCTCCTGCGGGCCAGCGGCCCTATGGATATGAATTACCACAAGGCCAGCAACTCCCGCAGGGACAACTTCCTGCCGGAGGGCAATCCCCGTATCCCGGTATGCAGCCGGGCGGGCCAGTGCAATATCCCCGTTACGGTCAACAAGAAAATGGGAACAGCGGCATTATGGATGTGGGCACCCCCGGCACATTCCGCCTGTTCAGCTTTCCCCTGGTAGGCGAGATCGGCTGGCTTCTCCCCCTGGCACTCGGTGGATTGTTCGTGATCGCTGCCGTGCTATGGAAACGTCCCTTCGACGACAAACATACCGCACTGATCTTCTGGGCAGCCTGGCTCCTGCCGGAAGCCATCTATTTCACATACAGCCAGGGCATCATGCATGCCTATTACATGATCATGCTGGGCGCGCCGCTGGCCGCGATCTTTGCCATGACCGGCTGGGCCTTGTGGCAGATCTTCCAACAGCGCAAAGGACTGGCACTCGGCCTGTTGGCCTTGCTGGCAGGGGGGACGGTCTTTTTCCAGGCTGGTGTTCTGCGCGGGCAAACGTCCGCAGCCGGTTGGGCAATGCCAGGAGCAGTCATCCTGCTCGGGCTGGGACTGCTCCTGGCGGCCGTGTCCCGGACCCGGGTCCGGCTCGCGGCGGCTGGGCTGGCTCTCATACTGGCGGCTACGCTCGTCGCGCCAGGGCTGTGGTCTGCACTGACCACGTTCAATCCCACGCCCAACGCGGCCCTGCCATATTCCGGTCCGGCGCAACAGGATGCGCTCGGAGCGCAGGGGAATACGGATGTCGCGCCGGAATTGCTCGAGTACCTGCTGGCGAACGCCGATCCGGACAGTTACCTGCTGGCAACGGTCACGGCAAACCAGGCGGCCCCGTTCATCCTGGCCACGGGCAGGCCGGTCTTCACCTTCGGCGGCTTCGGCGGCATGGACCAGATCGTGGACGCGGCCGGGCTGGCCGAAATGGTGGCGGCAGGTGAACTGCGCTTCGTGCTCAACCAGGGCTTCGACCAGCGTCAGGAACTCCTGACCTGGCTCCAGCAGAACTGCGCCGTGGTACAGGTCGGCCAGGCCAGCGGGCCCAGGCAGCAAGGCATCCTGTTGTTCGACTGCGCAAAATAGAATAAAAAAACTTCCGAAGCTGACGCTTCGGAAGTTTTTTATCACGCTGGTTTTCGGGCAGTGACCTTGTAGGGCAGGATCATGGTCCGCTCGACATCTTCCAAGTGAGCCGAATCCTCCAGGAACTTGGCCTTCGCCTGTTCTTTGGACATGCCCTCCGGCAAACGCGCCTGCCCATTGTCGATGGCCAGGAAAACCATCGCGACATTCGGTTCGAGGCGGATATCTGTAAAACCTGCCTTGCTTAATTCATCCCGGTATTCCGCCACTTGCAGGGCACCTGACGTGCAGGCGCACCATTGCCCCTTATCCTGGCGTTCTGCTTCGGTAATGGCATGATTGGCAACCATATCCGAAATGGCAACACGCCCGCCCGGTTTCAGCGTCCGGAACATCTCGCGTAACACCTGCGGCTTGTCGGGGGAAAGGTTGATGACGCAATTCGAGATGACAACGTCCACGCTGGCATCCTCGACAGGCATGGATTCGAGGTAGCCCTCGCGGAATTCCACGTTTCGGACCTGCATCCGGGCCGCATTCGAACGGGCAAGGTTGAGCATATCCGGGGTCATGTCCACGCCAATGACATGACCTGTTTCGCCCACCTGGCGGGCTGCCAGGAAGCAGTCGAGGCCGCCGCCCGAGCCCAGGTCGAGAACGGTCTCGCCGGGTTTGAGTTCCGCCAGGGTGATAGGATCACCGCTCCCGGCGCTGGCATTGGCAATGTCCGTCGGGATGCCTTCCAGAAGCTCTACCGGGTAGAGATCGTTTTCCAGTTTTTGCGCGCCGCTCGACGGTCCGCAGCAGGAACCGGCCTGCGGTTTGGCAGCATCCCGGGCAACCTTGCCGTAATATTCCTGCACTTCCTGGTGGGTTGAAGTTGGGGTTTGAGTTGTCATGATTTTCTCCTTACATAGACAATCATCTATGTATTTGGTCAAAATTGTCGGGACGCAAAAACAGGTTACTGCGTCCCGCTTACTCGGACTTGATGATGATCATCTTGACGACTTTGGCAGTCTCGGTCTCGGGTGCAAAATTGAGCACCAAAGTACCGCAACATTGGGCCAGCCGGTCCTGGTTCAACCGGTAGAAGGTCTGTTTCCCTTCCTCCCGCGCCTGAACCAACCCCGCCTCGCGCAAGATGGCAAGGTGGTGTGACACTGTCGGCTGGGTGACTTGCAGCTGCTCGACGATTTCAGTGACCGAACGCCACTCACAGCAGACCAATTGCATAATCTTCTGGCGAGTTTCATCGGCCAGGGCCTTGGCAAATTCAACCGGTTTGGATTCGCTCATATTGATAGACGTCTATTTGGTATTATATCGAAGTTTATCTATATGTCAAGAGGATGTACTACCCCTAAAAAGGTTCTGGTATTTAAGTGATAGCGTACACGCATGTAAAAAAAGCTTCCGAACTCCTTTGGGAATTCGGAAGCTTGAACACGCTTACCTGCCCAGCAAAGCCCTGAAATACATCTTCACGTTGAAGTCCTGCCCGGCCAGGAGCGATTGGGCGCGGAACATCTTTGCCACGGCACGGACAATGAGCACTGCCGTTCCGGCCAACAGGATTGCCGCCACCCAGGGCTGCCACCACGCCACCCCCCCTGCCGAGAGACGGGCCATCATGGCCACCGGCGCAGACAGCGGGAAGATGCTCAATACGGTGGCCAGCACACCATTGGGCTCTTCGGCAAATACCGTATTGCTGAAGAACAACGGGATCATCAGCGGCAGCATGATCACAAAGGTAGCCTGTGACGCTTCGCGCAGATTGGGGGCCAGGGCGCCAAGTCCCGCCATCAGGCTGGCATAGACAGCATACCCGAGCACGAAGAAGACCACACCCCAAACCAGGAAAGAGAACGGCAGAACGATATTGGATGGCAGGTTGAAGGTCCGGCCGCTCAGGTTGAGTAGCACGGTGCTCACGCCCAGCCAGAGCAGGGTCTGCCCCAGTCCCACCACGCCGAGGCCAATGATCTTGCCGGTCAACAACTGGCGCGGGGTGACGGAAGTAAGCAACACTTCCATAATGCGGTTTTCTTTTTCCTTGGACACATTGCTGAGCAGCAAACTGGCTGCCCCAATGATGAGCATGTAGAACAGGAGTGTAATGATGTAAGGCGTCCAGTAAGCCAGCGTATTGTCGCTGTCGGAGGTGTTCGTCACCGGGGCGGAGGAGATCTCTTCCACACTCATCGGCCCGCTGGCCAGGTTGGCGAACAGCATATCGCCGCCCACCAGGTTGACCTTCAGGATCCAGGTGAACAGGTCCGACTGATCCTCGCCGGAGGAGGAAAGCGGATTGAAATCGGGGCGAACGTAGGTGATCTCACCCGACTCGATGAAATCCGCCGGGACAATGTAGTAGGCTGCGATCTCTCCGGCATCCAACGCGGACCGGGCAGCGGCCTCGTCAGAATAGGCTTCGAACGTCCCGGCTGGAACACTGTCGGGAATAGCCTGGATGATACCGGCATGGTCCACATAGCCTTCGGCCAGAGCCTGCTGAGGACCGCTGAACACCTGGCTGATGGCCTGCGATGCAGAAGCATTCCGGCTGATCGCCCCCACCACTGTGAAGATGAGCGCCCCCACCAGGGGCAGTCCCACCACCGAAAGCCAGAAGGATGGACGGGAAATGATCGTAACGATCTCGTTCTTGATAACAATCAGGATCTTTTTCATGGCCTGGCTCCCTGACGGCGGAAGATCTCCCGCCACTTCAGTCGTTTGCCGTACAACAACATACCCAGCCGGAAGGCGCGTCCCGCCAGCCAGATGGAACCCGCTGCAGCAGCAATCTGGATGAATGCACTGAGAACGATCTGCCAGGTCGGCAGGATGGCAAACCCGTCACGCATCAGCATGGTCAGCGGTGCGGTCAGGGGGATCATGCTCAAAACAACCACCAGCGGCGCATTGGGGTTTTGCATGATGACCGCCATCAACATATAGGGAATCCAGATCGGCATGCCGATCAGGCCGGTCATCTGCTGGCCCTCGCGTGCTTCCGACACTGTGGCACCGACAGCAGCCATCAACGCTGAAACCGTTATAAAGCTGGGGAACATGACAAAGACCAACAGGAAGATGGTTTGCGGTTGGATCTTGATGCCGTGCAGAAAATCCACATAGTTGCTGCCCACCAGAACAGGAACCACAATGAACAACGACCAGGTGAGAATCTGGGTCAGTCCGATGGAAATATCACCGATGATCTTGCCAGCCATGAACTGGTTCGGCGAAACCGACGTGACGATCACTTCCATCGTACGGTTCTCTTTTTCCTCCACCACCGCTTGCATGAGATAGCCGCCAGTGGAGAACATGGCAATCACAAAGGCGATCCCGGCCAGCATCGGCAGGAGTATGTTGATGAATGTCTGCTCCGAGGCAGAACGGCCGCCATCCGGCGAGACGGTGATCACATCCACACCTTCCATGATCCGGTTGGCAATGGCAGGGTCGGTATCCCGCAGCAGGTTGGCGGAGAGGAAATCGTAGAACTGTTCACGCCCGGTGGATTTGAAATCCCCATTTTCCACCAGGGTCACTGAACCTGTGGACATGTAATCGGCAGGCAGTACGTAATACGCTTGGATATCCCCTGCCTGGAGGGCAATCTGGGCCTCGGCTTCGGTCTCGAAGGCCAGCATGGTGATCGGCTTGTCGGGCTTTTCGGGCACAGGACCCGAAACCGGGTTTGCCAGCAGCCCCGAATGGTCAACGTATCCCACAGGAGCATAGTTGGTTTCCATGGCAATGATGATGACGATCAATCCCACCATCACCAGCATGACGAGGGGAACGCTCAACAGCCCCATCAGGAAACGCTTGTTGAACACGTGACGCTTGTACTCGTGCAGCGCCACACGCAGGATCTTGGTCATGCCGTCTCTCCTTCGCCCTGCACCACACGGATGAATATCTCGTCCAGTGTAGGCATGGCAATCTCGAACTGGTCGAGGCGGATATCCTGAGCCACCAGGGTGCGCAGGACTTCCTGCGGATTGGCCCCCGGTTGGAGATGGAGTTTCAGTGCGCTGTTATGCACTTCCACCGAGGCAACCCCCGGCAGGGACGGCAGTTCCCGATCTGCCTTCACGAATACGGC
>CAZRCR010000009.1:0-12557 GCA_964598615.1 uncultured Anaerolinea sp. | reverse complement strand
GATGCCGGCCATGCCCACGGCACGGGCAGCTTCCACATTGACGGGCATATCGTCGATGAAGACAGACTCTTCCGCTTGGGCGCCGATCTCTTCGAGCGCCAGGTGGTAAATACGCGGATCGGGCTTCATCAGGCCAACTTCAGCAGAAATGACCAGGTGGTCGAAAATGTCCACAAAACCCTGCCGGGTGATGAAGGCCCGCAGGCCTGACCAGGCATTGCTGATGAGACAGACCTTGTTCTCCGGGCGGATGCCGCGCAAATAACCGATCAAGGTCTGGTCGGCACGGTCACCGGCAAAGAACTCGTCGGTCACCTTGTCCGCTTCAGGGCGGGGCAGGCGCAGGGCCTCGGCCACCGCCTGCCAGTGGGCCTCTTCGGGGATCTCTCCCGTGGAGGCCAACCGGCTGGTTTCGTTTTCAAAGATGATCTTTTCCAGGTCGCGATAGGTCATGCCAAGTCGTTCAGCCGCCCGCGTACGCGGTCCCTTATCCTCCGTACGGACGAGGACACCGCCGAAGTCAATGAAGACGTTGCGAACGGTCATTTCTTCTTTGCCCCGGCGGATGGCTTCGATGCAGCAGGCTTGGGCGCCGGTTTTTCCGCCGCGGGCTTGGCAGACTTGGGAGCGGCCTCGGCCTTCTCCTCAGTTGCCGCGGCCTTGGCAATGGACTTGATTTCGGCCTTCCAGTTCGGGGAGGCCAGTTCCAGTTTCAGGCGATCGACGCGGTTGGCGCGGCGGCATTTGGGGCAGTGGGCATCGTAGTATTTCAGTTTCTCCTGTTCAAGGTGCTGGAGGGCAGCCAGCGTCTCCTCGTGACTGATGGCGAACATGGTCTGACAGTAAGTGCAGCGTAGTTGCATGGCAAACTCCTTTCGGATGATGGAAGATTCGGTCGAGACGTGCGTCTCTATTTTACTCCATCGGCCTTCAGGAAATGGCAGGCAAAATGCCCGCCCTACACCGGTTTGCGGTAGATGACCTGTTGTTTGACCATGCGATAGCCAACGCTCTCGTAGAGACGGTGTGCGCCGGAAAGGTTCTGCGAATCCACGCTCAGGGCGGTCTCGGTCATACCCATTTCCTTGAACATCTGCATGGACTGGACCAACAGAGAACGCGCCAGTCCCATCTTGCGCCAGGGGCGACGGGTGCAGATGCCTTCGGTATAACCGCGTTTCCGGTTGTATTCCTCGTTCTCATCCTTGTTGATGAAATTATGGATCACGCTGGCGATCTGGTCACCATCCCAGGCCACCTTCCAGAGTTCGGGGTGGAAGTCGGGGCTTTCGGTCTCGGACTTGTACTCCTCCTCGCTCTCATCACGAATGCCCCAGTGGTCGCGGAAAGCTTCGTTGCTGGCTTCGAAGATCGGGCGGACATGTTCCGGCTTCACCAGGCAGACTTCCAACCCCGGCGGCATGGGCGCTTCGGGAAACGGTTCGCTCAGGTCGCGCACCATGTGCGTCTCGTAGCGGACCGGAGCGTAGCCGCGGTTTTCGAGCAGGGTGATCAACGCCTTTTCAGTGGTGTAAGGCTCCACCTGGAAATATTTCGGCAGTTCAACGGGGTGGCCCGCGGCGATCTGTCGAACGCGTTCCTCACCCGCCGCCCACAGAGCGGACCCCAGTCCCTTGCCGCGCCAATTGGGATGTAGGAAACCGAAGGGATGGTACAGGCGGATTCCTTCGGTCAGATCGTCCCACCAAATCCGGCCATAGGCGATAACCTTCCCATCCACTTCGGCGAACAGCATATCGGTTTGAGGATCGCAGTTCTCGAGGTGGCGGTAGGTCAGGGCAATATCATCGACCCTGGTGGTACGCTCCACGCCATCGGCCACTTTGCAGGCATCGATGAGTGCCGCCATGAGCGGATAGTCGCTCTCGCCGCGGAACCGGCGGAAAGTCAAACCGGGGATGTTCGGCGCCCCGTGGATAACAATTTTCTCGTCCATCATATTCTCCTTTCGATTCGTTCATCGGCAATATCTGCCGGTCATTCCATTGGCTTGCGGTACCAGATGTCGGTACTGAAGGTTTGGTACCCCATTTTCTTGTAGAACTCGTAAGCACCGCTTGCATTCTGCATGTCGACACCCAGTACGGCTTCTTCCATGCCCATGTCTTTGAGAAGGTGCAGGCTTCGGGAGAGCAGAGTAACGATCAAGCCGCGCCTTCTCCAAGCATGGCGAATGAAAATGTGCTCTGTGTAGCCGCGTTGGATGCCTTTTTGTCGATTCTCTTCCTCATCAATGTGATTGAGCACCATCCCGACCAGTTGGTCACCCTGCCAAGCCACCTGCCAGAGTTCGGGAGTCTGTGACTGGTCGTTCAACCAGGATTGGTACCGCTCTTCCGTCCATCTCTCTGCGACGCCCTCGAAGACCTCCAGATCGAGGTCCCGGCGTGCATCCCAGATGCTGCGCATGTGCTCCGGTTGTACCGGGCGGATTTCCAGCCCGGCGGGCAACCGCCATTCAGGAATTTTATCGAAGCAATGGCGCATATTGGCAAAGCGGCGCACGGACTGGTAGTCTGCTCCTTCCAGGGTGGCGACCCAATCCGTTTGCGTGGCAGAGGCCCAGGCCTGGAAAAAACGGCGGGAAATGTCCGGGTGACCAGCGGCGATCTCCAGGATGCGGCGCTCGTTCTGCTTCACCATGGCCTGCCAGAATCCGTGCTTGCGCCATTCCGGGGACAGGTAACTTTGTTGGAAATACAGCCGGGTATTTTCTGTACCCGTATACCAGCCAACCCAGCCAAACCCAGCAACAACCGATTCCCCCCTGGCATCCTGGCTCAAGGCGATGAGGATATCCTGGTATGGATCGAAGCGGTTCGAAGGGGCGAGCCAGTTCTTAATCTCCTCAATAGTAGGCTGTTCGGGGATCTGGTCGGCCTGCATACTCTCGATGAAGAGCGTGCGCATCAGCGGGTAATCGGCCTCGCCCTGGAAACGACGAAAGGTCGGGCCAGGAATATATGGGGAATTCAATATCGTTTCTTTATTGTTCATGCATATCCTCTTGCCTTTTTATCCAATCCTCGCGCAGGATGCCCATGTAGATGACATCCCAGCGGCGGCCTTCGCGCAGGATCTGTCCGCGCTCGCGGCCTTCGATGACAAAACCAGCCTTTTCATAAGAATGCACACCACGCGGGTTGTATTCGAAGACATCCAGTGTCACCCGGCGCAGGTTCAACTCGGTAAAGGCATAGCGCAGGATGATTTTCATCGCGTCGGTTCCATAGCCTTTGCCCCACAGGTCCCGGTCGCCGATGCCGATCCCTACAAACGTATCCCGGTGCGTCCAGCGGATGCCGTCCAGCCCGATCCCGCCGATGATGCGGTCATCGGTCAGGGTGCGGATAACAAAGTTGTAGTCGTTATCGTTCTCGAGCGATTTCTCGATCCATTTCTGCGTGGTTCTGACCGAGAACCGGCGGGCCGGATCCCAGTCCAGCAGGCGGGAGTACTCGCTGTTTGCTGACCATAACGACTCAAGTTTTGCCAGCACTTCCGGCTCTTCCCGCGTCAGACGGACGAGGTCGCCGCATAACAGATTTTCGTTCATTTCTCATCCTTCCATTCTTCGGCCAGCAAACCGAATTGCAGCAGGTCCCAGGCGCGGCAGTCGCGTTCCAACGCCTGGCGACGGCGGATCTCTTCGATAAAGCCAAAGGAGGCAAAGAGTGCCCGGGCGGGTTGGTTATATTCAGCGATAAGCGCCGTCAGCCGGTACAGGTTGAGTTCGCGAAAGGCATAGCGCAAAAGCAGACCCAGGGTCTCGCACCCGTAGCCTTTACGCCAGTCTGCCGGGTCGCCAATGCCAAGACGCACCAGTCCAGTGCCATTGACCCAACTAATCCAGTACAGTTCGGCAAAACCGAGCAAGCGGTCATCGCTGCGCGCCCGGATACGGAAGTGGAAGATATTGCGTTCTTCCTCAATGGACTTTTCCAGTTCCTCCATTTTCTTCTTCACCTGCCATGGCGTTTGCGGGCGCATGGGATCGGTATACATCATGCGCATGAACCCGGCGTTGTGGGTCCAGCGCGAGACGGTTTCCGGATCCTTCTCATGGTCGATCTGACCAAGGCGGACGAAGTTTCCGTCAAACAGAGGGGTGTCGATGCTCATTCTTCTCCTTTTCTCTGCCCCCTTGTTTCCCCCCATTTCGAGTTCAGAAAAGGGGGGAGACCGGGGGAAAAACAAAACGGCCACGGGATTTGCCCATGGCCGCGCCGGGAAAGAAAAAGGCCACGGGCAGGGAGTGTCCGTGGCCGAAATACACTGCGTGTAACTTTTCAGGCAACAGGCGCACTCCGCGAAGGAACGATCTGACCGCCGGAATCGGCAGACTGAACGCGTACGGTGCTTACGAAATTGCGGTAGATCATGAAGTGCGCCTCCTTTCTTGTGGATTTACGAACGACTCGAGTCTATCACGCGGACCGGAAACTGGTCAAGGAAATTGGACTATTTTGTCCGAAATAGAGGCCGGAGCGCATTCCTCGCCGAAAAGAATGCATCGGAAAGTGAGGTACAATGCAGCCCATGACCGAAGAACGCCGCTACCTTCCCGACCCCAACCGGGTCAGTGTGCTGACAGCCGCCGTGCTGCTGGCGTTTGCCCTGACGCGGGTCATCGACATGCCGCGTTACGAGATCGCGCTCCCCCTTAGCGGGCTGAACCTGACCTTGACCTTCAATCTTGACACGTTCATCGTGCTCATCGCCGCCGGCCTCACTGCTGTGGGCATGGATTGGACCCTGCGCACGCACCCGTCCCTGCAGGAGGGAGAAACCCGCGAGCACTGGCTGCTCCCCACCCTGACTGTTTTCGTGATCGGTATCGTGCTCTACAGTCTGCCACAAACAGCCATCTGGTGGCTGGGATTCGGGCTGGGAGCACTCCTGCTGGTATTGGTCTTCATTGCCGAGTATGTAGCGGTCGATTCGACTGACATCCGCTACCCGTTGGCAACCATCGTTCTGACCGTGCTGGCTTTTATCATCTTCCTGATCCTGGCCGTGGCACTGAAAGCCTCCAACGCCCGCCTCATCCTGGTAGTTCCGGCCCTGTTCATCGGCGGCGGTCTGGCTGCCCTGCGCACTTTGCACCTGCGCCTGAACGAACGCTGGGAATTTTCCTGGGCAGCCGGGATCGCGGTGATCGCCGCCCAACTCGGCGCCGGTCTGCATTATCTGCCGCTGACCCCGATCCATTTTGGTTTGTTCCTGCTCGGTCCGGTGTACGGGTTGACCGTTATGGCTATCCGGCTGATCGAAGATGCCCCCCTGCGGCGCGCCCTCATCGAACCGACCGTCATGCTGGCTGTTTTCTGGGGGCTGGCAATCCTGTTTCGCTAAAACGAGTGACGTTCTCTCCCTTTGTGTGTTAATACCTGTGCCAAAGTCCGTTCGCCTCGGAGGAGCACATCATGACCATTCTCATCGACGCCGGCATTTTGCTTGCGTCTTATATTTTTGGTTCGATCCCATTTGGGTTGCTGATCGTTAAACTGTTCACCGGGAAAGACCTGCGCACCATCGAAAGCGGCCGCACCGGCGGGACGAATGCCATGCGCGCCGCCGGGTTCGCGGCCGGGTTCGGCACCGCCCTGCTCGATATTCTCAAATCCGCCGCCACGGTCTGGCTGGCCAAGTACTTGACATCCCATGAATGGGTGCATATGCTGGCCCCCATCCTGGCCGTCATCGGGCACAACCATTCCATCTTCCTGATCGAACGTCGCCCGGACGGACATCTACACCTGCGCGGTGGGGCTGGCGGCGCCGCCACCCTGGGCGGGACCTTCGGCCTGTGGCCGCCCGCCCTGCTGATCATGCTCCCGCTCGGGCTGCTCATCTGGTGGGGCATCGGCTATGCATCGGTCACCACCTTGAGTATCGGCCTGATGACGATGGTCATTTTCGGTATCCGCGCCGCACTGGGACTGGGCCCTTGGGAGTACGTACTCTACGGCCTGCTGGCTGAGATCTTGATGCTCTGGGCACTACGTCCCAACCTGAAACGCCTTCGGGAAGGGACAGAACGCCGCCACGGACTGCCGGTCAAACTCCAGCAACAGCGGGAAGCCCGGGAAAAAGCAGCCCAGGCTGCGGGTCCACAAAACCGCTCCGGAAATTGATATAAAAAATCCGCCGCACTCGGTCGAGTGCGGCGGTCCGTTTCCAGCGCTTATTCTTCCTTACCGGCAGATGCCAGTTCCTGGTTGAGCAGGGCACGCAGGTTACGGCGGTGAAGCTCATCCGCCAGCCCTCCCAGGTAAACCCGGCTCTTGCCACAGGTTTCAACATCGTTCTCGTCGAGAAAATCCTGGGCAGCCCTGCGGCGGGCGGCGGTCTTGGCCACTTTGCGGATGTTCGCCAGATAGTTCAGGTTTTCCCGCACAGCAGCTTCGATCTCGCCCCGAAGGATGATATCGCCGTGGCCCTGGATGATATTCTCCAGCCCCATGCGCCCGATCTTCTTGATGGATGTGGCAATCTCTTCGGAATCGCCGTCCACCAGATAGGGAAGCGGCATGAAGGAATCGCCGGCAAAAAGAATGCGGTCTTCCTCCACCAGCACGGAGATGCCATCAGAAGAATGACCCGTGGCAGGCATAATGGCCAGGTTCTTCTTCCCCACGCGCAGGGTCAAACCACCCTGATCGAAGGTCAGGTGCGGCAGGACGATCTTGACCTGACGAAAAGCCGGGTTCTGTTTGCGGGCATTCTCGAGCGACGGGATGCCGCGCTCTTCCAGCAACTCCCGGCAACGGGCATGGGCAATGACAGTCGCGCCGGGGAAGAAACAGTTGCCCCAGGTGTGGTCGGCATGGTAATGGGTGTTGATGACATAGCGCACCTGCACGCCCAGTTCATGTTCCACAAAATCGCGGATACCCAATGTCTCTTCGGGCAAGGCCAGTGTGTCGATGACGATCGCCCACTGCGGCCCCGCCACCACCCCCGCCGTTACCTGTGCATAAACTTCGCTTTGAAACCAATAGACGTTCTCGGATACACGTTCGTGATGCATACAGCCCTCTACAAAAAGGATGCCTTAATCTAGCACAAATGGGGGGCAAAAGTCAAGAAAAAGTACTTTTTGGTGAGGTTTTGGGGCGAATTCAAACCTCTTTTGGGCAAGTTCTTATAGGGTAAAATCGAAGCAACGAGCCTGCCGTGCCCATCGGGAGATAGGGATGAAGACGAAGCGCCGTTCCAAACATAGTCCGCTATATTACCGCAACAGCCTGTTCGCGTGGGGGTTTGCCATCCTGGTTCTGGTGGTGGCCTTGTCACTGCCCTATACCTATGCCAAACTGATCTGGCTCGTGCCCACCATCCTGCTGAACTACATGCTCTGGGCAGATTACCGTGCCATCCATCCCGCACGCCTGAACCTGCCGCTCTTCACGCCTGCCGATTCCCTGCTGAACTACGAAATCATCACCTTTCCAAGCCGCGACGGTCTCCAGATCGCGGCCTGGTACGTTCCCTCCAAAAACCGCGCCGCGGTCATCCTGGTGCATGGCTCCGGCGGGAATAAAGCCACCATGCTCAACCAGTTAGGCCTGCTGGCCAAACACGGATTTGGAGTGCTGGCTCTTGACCTGCGCGCACACGGTGAAAGCGAGGGCGATACCACCACAGGCGTTGAGGAAGCCAATGATGTGCTCGGCGGGCTGGATTACCTGAAAACCCGTCCCGATGTGGACGCTGACAAGGTTGGGGCGCTGGGCATTTCGCTGGGGGCAGTGGTGGTCCTGCGGGCAGCGCGCCTGACCGGGGATCTGCGGGCCGTTATCCTGGAAAGTCTCGGCCCCATTGGCTTGGCCGACCACGGCGGACGTCCGCAAACACTGCGGCGCTGGATCAACTACCCGCTCAACTGTTTCACGTATGCACTCGGGAACTGGATGTGCGGTGTCACCCCGCCCGAAACAGTGACCGAGTCCCTGCCGCGGCTGTGGCCGCGCCCGGTGATGCTCATCTCCACCGGCACCCGCAGGGAACAATACTTCAACCGGCGTTTTTTTGCATCCGCTCGCGAGCCCAAGGGACTATGGGAAGCCACGCGCGCCAGCCATGCCGCCGCGTATATTTACGAGACCGACGCGTACAAGGAAAAGGTCTCGGCCTTCTTCAGGGCCAATCTGCTGGATGTCTAAATTTGACACGCCATTTTCGCTGTGATACACTCCTGACCACCCTCGCCTCTCCGCCCGAGAGGCATTTTTTATAAGAACATGGACAAAACCTTACAAAACAGGGAACGGAAGATCTTCATCGGCATGAAAGCCATCCGCGATGACCCGCAACTTCGTCATGCTGCGGATGTTTTGGCAGCCGCGATCACAGAAGCCGGTCATACCCCTTTCGTGGCCACCGACGAGATCGCCCGGCGCGGGATGGCTGACCCGCAAGCGTTCATGCCCTTTGTCCGTGAGCACATCCGCAGCGCGGACCTGGTCATCATCCTCAACCACCCCGACCTGCGCGGCGGGTTGATCGAGGCCGGGATTGCCTACGCTTTGGGGATCCCGGTCTGGCTGTGTTACCAACCCGGAGAACGCGTTTCCAGTTCCATGCGCGGCTGCGCGGATAAAACGATAGAATATACCGGTCTGGACAATTTGCAGGAAAAATTATCCAACCGGTTGAAGGAATTTCTTGGATGAATTGTCCCGAATGCGGCGCGACCGATACTCTGTGCAAATCCCGATTCGACGAGTTCCTTGTTTTGGAATTCACCGACACGGGCTACGGCGCGGTCCATCATTTGACGGTTGCCGCGTACATGCTCCAGCATTCCAGCCATTTGACCCGCGAAGGCTGGCTGCAGGAACGCGAGCTATTGAGAGCATTTCTCGTGGAAAATAAATCGCCCGCCTTTGTCCGCAAGCAGAACAAGGACAAAGTGGACAGCGGCAAGCGCTACTTCAAGATTAAATCCAAAACGGGACAGCCAGTCATCGGCAAAATCGCGTGGACGAAAACGATTCTCGATGTCCGTGCGGAGAATGCGGAAGTCTATTGCGCGGATGTGACGGAATGGGCGAAGGCTGTGTTGCAAGACTCTGAAGAGTTGATAAGATGAATTCGCTTCTGAATCTTGCGAGAAGCTAACGAGGAAAATGGAAATGAAAAGCGTGTATTATCCCAATTACAGAAGGGCATCTCAAATAGCTTTAGTCCTTTATGGAATTTTATTTTTGATTCTCATAATAGTTCTTTTTGATCTGCGGATGACCGTGTATGCGATTGTATTGTTCGTAATTGCTCTTTTTGGATTATCTGATTATCTTTACGCTGGCTTCTTTGATAGGCTTGTAATATCGCCAGATGGTTTGGAATTTCATTCATTTGGAAAGTTAATGTTTGTTGAATGGAAAAACCTAGAACAAGGAACTATTAATAACCAGCGACTTTTTCGTAGAATTTTTGAAGGAATATTTCTCGATGCTTCGTTAGTGCAGATCAAATACTGGCTGCCGATTTTACTAAACCGAGAAAGAAAAACAATTGTTATTTCTCTGAATCGATATTCAAAGAACTGGCGCGATTCTGAGTTTGGTCAACAAATCAAACAATACGCACCAAATCTTTTTGAAAAAGAAAAATCTGTGTAAATCCGTGAAATCTGTGGCAAAATTTTTAGGAGTATCTCAATGAACCGTACCTACACCAACCGCCGCTACCTCGACGCCCTCGAGAAAAAAGTACTGGTCTTCGATGGCGCGATGGGCACCAGCCTGCAAAAACAGAATCTCACCGCCGAACACTTTGGCGGCGAGCAATATAACGGTTGCAATGATTATCTCGTGATTTCCCATCCCGAAGCCGTGGAAAAAGTCCACCGCTCGTTCCTCGAGGTCGGCGTGGACGTGATTGAGACCGACACTTTCCGCTCCAACCGCATCACGATGAAAGAATACGGCTTGCAGGACCGAGTCATCGAGATCAACGAGACCGCCGCATCTTTGGCAAGGCGCTTGGCCGACGAATATTCCAAAATCGTCAATCAAAGATCAGAAATCCAAAATCGTTTTGTTGCCGGTTCCATCGGTCCTTCCGGCAAACTTCCTTCCGCCGATGACCCAGAACTGTCCAACGTCCGCTTCGACGAGCTGGCAGACGTGTTCCGTGAACAGGCGGTCGGACTGATCCGCGGCGGGGTGGACTTGCTGCTGATCGAAACCTCGCAGGATATCCTGGAGGTCAAGGCCGCCATCACCGGCTGTCACCTCGCCTTCGCCGAGACCAGCGTCTCGCTGCCGATCCAGGCCCAGGTCACGCTCGATACGACCGGACGTATGTTACTCGGCACGGACATCGAAGCCGCCCTGACCACGCTCGAAGGCCTTGGCATCGCCGTCTTTGGGCTGAACTGCTCCACCGGTCCCGAACACATGCGCGAGCCGATCCGCGTCCTCGGGGAACAGTCCACCCTGCCGGTTTCGTGCATCCCCAACGCCGGTCTGCCCCTGAATGTGGACGGGCAGGCCGTCTACCCGCTCGAACCAGAACCGTTCGCCAGCGAACTGTACGAGTTTGTGACCAAGTACAACATTTCGGTCGTGGGCGGCTGCTGCGGCACGACGCCGGACCATTTGAAGCGGCTGGTGGAAAAACTCGACAACCACCCGCACCCGGACCGTCCATGCACCACGGTCAACCGTCTCTCTTCCGCCATGTCCGCCACCTCCATGCGGCAGGACCCGCCGCCAACCCTGCTGGGCGAACGCTGCAATGCGCAGGGCAGCAAGAAGTTCAAGCGTCTCCTGCTGGAAGAGAATTACGACGCCATCCTGGAGATCGCCCGCGAACAAGTGGAGTACGGCGCACACGCCCTCGATATCTCCTGCGCCGTGACCGAACGTCCCGACGAAGCCGAGCTCATGCGTAAGGTGGTCAAGAAGCTCGAAATGGGCGTGGACGTGCCGCTGGTCATCGACACCACCGAACTGGATGTGCTCGAGATCGCCCTCAAGACCGCCCCGGGGCGCTGTCTCATCAACTCGACCCATCTCGAAGCCGGCCGCGCCAAAGCGGACAAGGTCTTCCAACTGGCAAAGGAACACAACGCGGCGGTCATCTGTCTCACCATCGACGAGCAGGGCATGGCCAAAACGCGCCAGCGTAAACTGGAAGTGGCCCGCCGCATCTGCGACATCGCCGTCAACGAACACGGACTGCGCCCCGACGCGCTGGTCTTCGACGCCCTGACCTTCACCCTCGCCACCGGCGACCCGGAGTTTGCCGAGTCTGCCATCGAGACCATCGAAGGCATCCGTCTCATCAAGCAGAACATCCCCGGTGTGTTGACCTCGCTCGGGGTCAGCAACCTGTCCTTCGGTCTCGCCCCGCATGCCCGCCCCGCCCTAAACTCGATCATGCTTCACCACTGCGTGGAAGCCGGTCTCGACATGGTCATCATCAACCCGGCCCACGTCACGGCCTATGCCGATATTCCCGCCGCTGAAAAAGAACTGGCGGAAGAGCTGCTTTTCAACCGCCGCCCCGACGCGCTGCAGCGGTATATCGAGCATTACGAGACCGTAGGGGCAACTCGCGAGTCGCCCTTACAAACCAACCCCACCGAAGGCATGACCGCCGAGCAGCGCCTGCACTGGAAGATCGTCCACCGCCACAAGGATGGCGTGGAAGCGGACATTGACGAGATCATCCATCGCACCGTCAATGCGCCGCGTCATGTGCAACACGAGATTGCCGTACACACCCTCAACAACACCCTGCTGCCCGCCATGAAAGAAGTTGGCGACAAATTCGGAGCAGGCGAGCTGATTCTGCCCTTCGTCCTGCAATCCGCCGAAGTGATGAAGAAAGCCGTCAGCCATCTGGAAACCTACCTCGAAAAGGTCGAAGGCGTGACCAAAGGCACGGTCGTTCTTGCCACTGTCTACGGCGACGTGCACGACATCGGCAAGAACCTGGTCAAGACCATCCTGGCCAACAACGGCTACACGGTCATCGACCTCGGCAAGCAGGTGCCTGCCGAGACCATCATCAGCAAGGCTGTGGAAGTCAACGCCACCGCCATCGGCCTGTCGGCGCTGCTGGTCAGCACCTCGAAGCAGATGCCGTTCATCGTCAATGAATTGCAACGCCGCAACCTGAAGTTCCCCGTGTTGGTCGGCGGCGCGGCCATCAACCGCCGCTTCGGACGCCGCATCCTGCAAACCGAGGATGGCAACTTCTACGAGTCAGGTGTCTTCTATTGTAAGGATGCCTTCGAAGGCCTCGAAACGATGGACACCATTATCAACCCCGAGAAGCGCCCCGAATTTCTGGCGAAGACCCGCCGTGAATCCGAGATGGAATTGGGCCGCGCCTCGCAGACGCCTGAGCATCGCAAGACGGCGGGCACGCGCTCGAACATCGTGCCCGACCCGATCACACGGCCCGTCAAGTGGGGTCCACGCGTGGTCAAGGATATGCCACTCGAACTGGTGCTCAAACACCTCAACATCAACGAGTTATATCGTCTCTCGTGGGGCGCCAAGAATGCGCACGGC
>CAZRCR010000008.1:0-12708 GCA_964598615.1 uncultured Anaerolinea sp. | reverse complement strand
TCACCCGCGTCCGGGTCTGATGACGCCCTATCTGTCGGAGGAATGGTTCCGCTTGGGTAGAACGCCATGCCTAGCGGGTGGAACGAGGCTGCGTAAAGATGATACCCCGGTATTCCTTTCGAGCGCAAGTATTCCTCGTAAGCCTGTGTCAAGCGGGTGCCGATGCCTTGCCGCCGCCATTCCGGGAGCAGACCGATGTGCAGGTGGGCGGGATACTTTACCAGGTCGATCCCGGGATAGGCAATCTTGCGACCCGCTTGCTCGGTCAGGAAATCGGCCCACCACCAGGCAGGCCAGCCATACACCCCGGCCAGGGTCTGTCTGCAGAGCAGACGACGCGTCTGCGGTTCATAGACCTGTTCACAGCGTCTTGTATCCACCGCGCCGAGCAAGGCGCCGACAACCTGTCTATCCGCGGTGGCGATGAAGGTGCTCTCCGGTTCATGTGTGTAATAGTGGGACATACTATCAGCCAGGTACTCGCGCATGCGTGGAAAACGACTCTGGAGGTCCGGGCGGGCGAATTCATCGTCCCCATAAATGGCGCGTACGCTGGGACAATCCGCTGGCTGGTAAGGACGGATAACGATGTCAACGGTCATGCCTGTTTGAGCGCCTTGGCCATTTTGAATACATCGTCGAAATGCAACTGGTCATGGTAGATGCCGATGCGCAGGGTGACGATCAGGTTGATCGACCCGAAGAGCGGGTCATAGACGAACGCATTGCCAAGCAAAGCCGGGTCTTTGTCTGCATAAAAGGCGCGTACGGCGGCATGCAGGTTGCGGTTCTCGGTCTTCAGTTTCTCGAGCGGGACAGGATGCTTCGGGGTATAACGCGGGGTCCAGAGGAAACCCACCCACATCGGGAACGTGGACTTGTGGTACGGGTCATCGATCTCCGTGGCGTAGGGGTGTTCGCGTCGCTTTTCGGCGCGGCGCTGCTGTGTCTGCCAGGCGAATTTGACGTAAGGAAATGTGCTGGCAATCAGCAGGTAATTGTGATCGAGTATCTCGCCCAGGCACCATTCCTTCGGTGCCGGTCTTTGCCAGATCTGGGCTTCGGTCAGGGCATCGAGAGCGGCAAAGGCGGCTTCGCGTTGCGTATCGAGCAGGTCGAGATAGGTGGAAACGATATTGGTCATGATGACTCCGTTTCGGGATGATCGGGATCACGGGGTAATGTTGACCGGGTTGAAGCAGGGCTGGTAATCGCTGCCCACGATCAGGATATACGGGATATCGCTTTGCATTGGTGCAGAGACGAAGGCCGAAGGCGGCAGGCCGAGGATGGCCAGCAGGGAGGCGATCCGGCTCAGGTC
Source organism: uncultured Anaerolinea sp. (assembly GCA_964598615.1). Classification (GTDB taxonomy): domain Bacteria; phylum Chloroflexota; class Anaerolineae; order Anaerolineales; family Villigracilaceae; genus UBA877. The sequence continues at coordinate 11,387 of CAZRCR010000008.1, read as the reverse complement.
GGGGGAGGTGGTCAGGTCGTAGAACAGGGATGCGGTATAGTCCGTGCGGTCGGCCAGGGCCAGGCGGGTGTTGTACCCGGCATAGTTCAGACGTTCAGCGGCCAGCGAGTCCCAGGCGGGATTGGTGGTGCCGTTGCGCACTTCGATGGTCAGGGCTTCCACTTCGGGGGCGCGCACGCTTGGGGCCAGCGCCTGTTGGAGCATCGACTGGATGGCGGGGCCGTTCGGAAGTTGCACCGACGCGCCTCCTGCAGTGGTCCAACTGGTCACATAGTCGCGCCCGATGTAGTAACTGCGGATGTCGGCATTGTTCAGGTGAAAGGCCAGCGGCGTCAGCTCGAGGATTCCCGCCAGGTCGAGGTCAGTAATAACCGAGGAACTGAGGTCGTTATAGAGTTGGGGAATTTTGCTGATGGCATCGGTCTGCACGGCGCGGGTGTAGAGGGCGCGCAGGACCTCCTGCGAACGACGGCCGCGGTCGAAGTCGCTCGATTTCTTGCGGGAGCGGGCATACCATAGCGCCAGGTCGCCGTCCATGTGGATGAGCCCCGGTCCCACGGTGTAGAGTTCCCAGTTATCTTCGTTGGTGGGATCGTAGGAAGGATCGATCAAATGCCAGTCAGTATAGGCGCAGAAGACCGGCACATCGATGCCGCCGAGCGTATCCACGATCTTGCGAAAGCCGTCGAAATCCACGATGGCGAGGTGGTCAATGCGGATACCCAGATTGTAGAGGATGGTATCTTTGAGCAGGGCATTGCCGCCGCCGGGATAATCGTACATTTCGCCGTACTCGTAGGCGGCGTTGATGCGGTCCATGCCCACGTTTGGAATATACACATACAGGTCGCGCGGGACCGAGATCATGGTCACCTGCCCCAGGGCGGGGCGCACAGCGGCGATGATGATGGTATCGGTGCGGAAATAGGTCTGGCCAGGGCGCTTGTCGGAGCCAAGCAGCAGGAAGGTGATGGTCTGATCGTCGGTCAGCACCACGGCGGGATCGGGGGCATAAGCTGGAACGTAGAACGATTGCGGCGTAACAGTGATGGACAGGCCCAGGTTCGGGTCGAGGGTTGGCGTGGGCGGGACCGGGGTATCGGGTCCCAGGGTGGGGGTAAGCGTATCGACTGCGGGTTGGAACGGGGTGGGCGTGGGGGTTGCATCCTCCGGCGGCGTGACAAGGTATAGCGTCGTGGGGGTGGCGGCAGGGCTTTCGCTGCTCGTGGCAGGCACGAGGTCCGCTCCGGTGCAGCCGGTCAGGAAAATGACAAGGAGAAGGATGGAGAACAGTCGTTTCATGGTATTCCCAGGGCCTGACGGAGGAGTTCCCGGATGGCCTCGGTTTGGGGAAGGAGGTAGTTTGCTCCGGATCCCGGTTCGACCCACGGGATGACGTGGTCGAGGGTCAGGGTGTAGCGCTGGATGGTCTCCTGGTTGGCGGCTTGCAGAACTGGCAGGAGAGTAAGCATGTCGTTCAGCGTCAGATCGGTGGTGACGGTTTGCTGGTAGGCGGCGTAGAATTCCGGGACGTGATTCAGGGCATCGAGGCTGAGCAGTTTCTGACCAATGGCGAGCAGGACTTCCTGAGTGCGGCGCAGTCGGTCGAGATCGCTGCTGGCTGTGCGGGCTCGCAGGTACCAGAGCGCCATTTCTCCGTCCATGTGGACGATGCCTGCTTCCACGGTGTACCCGTCGGGATAACCGCTGCGGGCGTCATACATGGATTGGGATACGTTCACATCCACGCCACCCAGACTGTTGACTACGTTCTTGAAGCCGTCGAAGTTAGTCATCACGTAGTGCTGGGGACGGATACCGAAATTGTACTCGAAGGTGTCTGCCAGAGTGTCGAATCCGCCGTAGAGGAAAGCGCCGTTGATGCGCGCCATTTTGTAGCCGGGGATATAGACGTACAGGTCGCGTGGGATGGAAACCAGGCTGACGGTCCCGTCGGCGCGCAGGGTGAGCAGGATGATGGTATCGGTGCGAAAAGCAGCCGAGTCGGGGCGTTTATCGGAGCCAAGCAGCAGGATGTTTATCTGCCCTGCCGGCTGGAGGAGCGGAGAGACTGGTGCGGGTGTGAGCGTGACTGCCGGGGTCTCTTGCAGGGTGGCGAAGAGCCGCGTGGGCGTGGATGTGGGGAGGAGCGGGTCGGGAGTGGGTGTGCGGGACGGATGAAGGGTGACGGTGGGCAGACCGGTGATGACCGGGATGGGCGTGGCCTGTCCTTCCGGCTGGAAGGGGGTGGCTGTGGATGTGGAATCCCTTGCCGGGGTAACGAGCGCGAGCGGTGCAGACGCACCAGCCCGGACCCCGCACCCGGTGGCTGTGAGAAGGAGCAGGAGAAACAAACTGGAAAGGCGTAGACGCATGGGGATTGCAACGCCCGACCAGCCCGGTCAGTTACGGGTTGGTGGGCGTTGACGTATTGGTTGGCGTGGCCGTGTCAGTTGGGCCGGGAGTCGCGGTGTCGGTGGGCGTTGGCGTAAACGTGGGGGTGCTGGTTCTGGTCGGCCCGACGGTCTTCGTGAAGAACGAAGTATTGGTGGCTGTGGGTGTGACGGTGGGCGTTCCGCTGATGGTTGGACTGGGGGTACGCGAAGCCCACGGCGGAACGTAGAGTCGCTGCCCGGTCTTGATCAGCGAACCGCTCAGACAGTTGGCTTGCTGGAGTTCCCACACATCGACGCCATAGGACTGGCTGATCCGGTAAAGTGTGTCGCCTTTACGGACGATGTACACGATCCAACCGGGACGTGGTCCGCACGGGACGGGGGTGAGAGTGGGCACTGGCGGCACATAGACCACTGCTCCGGCAGGCAGGCTGGTGGTGACCAGACAATTGGCTTGCCCAAGCGTGGCGCTGTCGATCTGGTAGGTCGCGGCCAGGCTTTCGAGCGTTTCCCCTGCCTGAACGATGTAGGGCACCCAACCGGCGGGTGGAGGACAATTCGTGGGCGGCGGGGGCAGGGTGGGAGTGGCTGTGGGGGGCAGTGGAGTGATGGTTTGTGCCGGCAGGGTGCCTGGCTGCCAGGTGATGGTGGCCGAGGGGACCTCTGTGGGCTGAAGGACAGCCGAGTTGCCTTCCACCAGGGACAGCGCAAGGCCTCCGATCAGCAAAGTGATGGAGGCCAGGGCGGTCAGGAGACCCTGGAGTACCTGGCGGAAGTTTTGCATGTTTATTCTTCGGTTTCGATAATGATCGGCATGAGCACGCTGAAGGTGGACCCTACACCTGTTTCGGTCTCGACCCAGATGCGTCCGTGCTGGGCCTCGACGAGTGTCTTGGCGATGGAGAGACCCACGCCCGTGTCACCCAGTCCCTGGATGAGGGAATGTTCGGCACGGTAACGGCGTGCAAAGACGCGCGGCACATCTTCGGATGAGATGCCGCCGCCGCTGTCGGCCACCTGGACCGAAAGGAAGTGACTGCCGTTCTCGCTCTCCATGCGAACGCGCAGGGTGATGTTCCCCTCCGCATGCGTGGCGGCGGTGGCGTTCTGCAGGAGGTGGATCAGTATCTGTTGGAGAGCGTCGCGGTCGGTTTGGATGCGCGGCGGGGCGTCTGGAATGTCGAGCCGCAGGGTGATGTTCTTCTCGCGGATCTGCGTGCTGGTGTAAGCCATAGCGTTGTCGATGATCAGGTTCAGGTCGATTGGCTCGGGTTTGAATTCCATTTTTCCGGTTTCCAGGTTGGTGATCTGAATGAGGTCGTCCACAAGGCCGCCGATGCGTTCGGTGGAGGCCTTGATACGTTCGATGAACTTGCGTTGGAGCGCACCCAGGATGCCGACCGACTCGCCCAGCAGCAGGTCTGTATATCCGACGATGGACGACATCGGCTGGCGCAGTTCCTGCGAGATGGACGCGATCACGTCCACTTGCTCGGTGGTGATGGGGGCGGCGGGGCGTTTTTCCAGTTCGAGAATCTTGATGTTGGCTTCGGCCAGGGCATTCTGCATACGCGCCATCTCTTGGAGCGCCTGGCGCAGTTCGCGCTCCATCTGTCCGTCGTTGGCCATCAGGCCGTTGCCGGAATGCAGTTGTTCGTTCTCGTGCTGCAGTTTCTCGATGGTCTTTTGCGATTCTTCCTGCATGATGAGCAGGGCGGCCATATTTTCGGCCTGCAACTGGGCTTGTGAGATTTTCTCGCGGTGTTCCTCGAGTTCCTTGGAGACCTCTGCAGCCTTCTTCTGGGCTTCCATCGAGAGTTCCTGGGCGTTTTTGACCTGCGCCACAGCGTTATCGCGCTCATTTTCGAGGGATGCCATGCGCTGTCCGCGCTCCATGATGGGTACGAACAGGGATGAAACATTGGAGAGATAGGTCTGGTCTTCAGCGCTCCACAGGCGGTTGGAATACGGGGAAAGGATGAGAATACCACCGATGGCGCCGCGTCCGTGAACCAAAATGGGCACGCTCAGCAAATGACCGGGGTTGGAAAGGCCGAGAATGTGTCCCAGGCCTTTCAGGTCCGAAGACGTGCTGCTGGCAGGCAGCCGCAAGGGACGTCCGCGCTGAATGGCGTTGGCAAGCAGGGGAACGCTATCCTTGTCCACTGCTGCGCCGCCCAGGCTTTCTTCGCGGATCAGGTCATAGCCGCATGAAATAACCAGGCTCTTGTCACTGGTCAACGTCAGCAGGAAGCACAGGTCAGCCAGCATGGCTTGGGCGATACCGCGCGTCATGGCCTGGCCCACTTTATCCGGGTCGGTTTCGGCAGCCAGTGACATGAGGGCATGGAACGTTTTCGGGTCCGTGCTGTACCGCCGCCGGTCCTGCATGGGCGGCTGTTCCTCACTTTTCTCTTTTTTGTCTTTGTCTTTTTCGGCTTTGACCGGGGCCGGCCGCGCTCCGGAGGCGGTGGGGACGGGGAATCGCTGTGGCAGGGTTAGTAGAATGGGGAAGAAGGCCAGTTGCGTCAGGCGTACGATGCCCGGATAGTCCCCGCTTGTTGGAGCTACCAGGCTGACGAGGTGACCAACAAAGCCCAGTACCAGCATGGCGATCCCATTGCCCCACCCGTTGGGCCGCCGGATGACCAGTACCACGATGCCCAACAAGGCGGCGGCCACACTAAAACCTTGCCAGCCCAACTCGAAGGCGGACTGGTTGAACTCTGTTCCTGCCTGGCTCGACCAGAAGGCCAGTGTCAGGCCGAAAAAGGTCAGCGCCAGCAGGTTGAGCAGTAGCGCGCCTGCGTCGGCCAGACGGACCGGTTCCGGGAAAGCCCACAGCCAGGCGATCCAGACCAGCGCCAGCAGGCTGATGGCCCGGTCGAACGGCGGGAGCAGGGTCTCTGCATTAACCAATCCCTGCCAGCCCAGCCCGCTGATGACGAACATCAGCACCTGGAGCAGGAGCAGGATGGTCAGCCCGAAAACTGTCCGCCGTGCCTGTGGAAAGCCGGTGGAACGCAGGAGGTGGATGGCTCCTTGGAGACTCCCGGCAATCGAAAAGACCACCACGATGTGGTAAACCAGGTTACCCGGCGCGGTGACAAGGATATGGAAGATCGGATCAAAGAACAAATTCATAGTGGCCGCCTGCGCGATTATACACTGTAAGTGTATATCATTTTACCCCGGCTACGAAGGCCAGTTTCGTGCTTTATAATTGCAAAACCGGAAGAGAAATGAAGAAAACGTTTGGCCTGTTTCACGCCCTGACCCTGTTGCTGTTGCTGACCCTGATCCTGGCCCCGCGCCTGCTGGCGGGCGGTGCGGACCTCCGGTCTGCCAGCCGTTTTGCCGCAGCCGGGGACTACGCCTCGGCGGCGGATGCTTTTGCCTCGGCGGCCTCCCGCCTGCCCTGGCGCGCCGACCTGTGGGGGATGGCGGGCCAGGCTGCATGGATGGACGGGGATGCGGAACAGGCCTTGCACTGGTTCGATGTCGGCGCAGCGCACGAGGCCTTATCCCTTGCGGATTGGCTGACCTATGGCGATGTGTACGAGTCGCTTGGTGATACAGAGAACGCTGCCCGCGCCTGGCAGGCCGGTGCGGAGCGCTTCGGCTCCACACCGGAGGTCGAGTGGCGGCTGGCCAAAGTCTATCGCCGCAGCGGTGACTACGAGCGGGCGTTGGTTTCCCTCCGCCTGTGTGCGGACCTCCTGCCCGAAGACGCGGATGTTCATTATGAACTCGGATTGTTGCTGGCTGCCACGTCTCCCGAGCAAGCCCTGCCCGAATTGATGCTGTCGGCCCAACTCGACCCCGGGCGTGATGAAACTGTCCAGGCCTTGCGCAGCGCGTTGAATACCGCTTTCCTTTCGGAGGAACGCGGTTACCGGTTCGTTGTTTCCGGACGGGCGCTGGCGGCTTTGGGTGAGTGGGATCTGGCCGAAGAAGCCTTCCGGCGCGCTACCGAAGCGGACATGTTCTACGCGGAAGGGTGGGCATGGCTCGGGGAGGCGCGGCAGGCTCTTGGTCAGGACGGGAGCGCCGAGTTGCAGCGGGCACGGGTACTCAATTCCAGATCTGCCATGGTGCAGGGTCTGTATGGTCTGTTGATGCAGCGCCAGGGACAGCCGCTGGCGGCCATTGACGCCTACCTGAAAGCGGTTGCCCTCGAGCCGGAAAACCCCGCCTGGCTGGTGGCTGCTGCAGGCGCGTATGAACAGTCCGGGGACCTGATCAATGCGCTCGACTATTACTTGCGGGTACTGGAACTCAACGATGCCGACACGGCCAATTGGCGGGCGCTGGTGCTTTTCTCCCTGCGTAACAGTGTGGATGTCGAAAACGTGGCTTTGCCCGCCGCCCGCAGATTGGTGGAATTGGCTCCCGATGACTGGCAATCGTTCGACCTGCTTGGCCAGGCCCTGACCCTGACTGGTGAACTGGATGCTGCTGCGGAAGCGTTCAACTCCGCCCTGTCTATCGACCCGCAGCAGGCTGCCGTGTCCTTGCACGTGGGCCTGCTTTGCCTGGAAACTTCCGACCCTGCCTGCGCGTACGATGCCTTGATGGATGCCTGGCACCTCGATCCCGAAGGCGATTATGGCTGGCAGGCACAGCGTTTACTGGAGCAATATTTCCCATGAAAACTCGTTTTTTCCTGCTCGTTCTCCTGGCCTTGACCCTGACTTCCTGCCAGTCGTTTTCCCTGGCAGACCTTGTAACGCCTTCCGGTGGCAGACTCTACTGGGATGATTTTTCCGATCCCGCTTCCGGTTCGTGGCCCGAGGTTTCCACATCCAGCAGCACGCTTGGTTTTGCTGATGGTGCTTACCGCATGACTGTGCTCGAACCTAACTACCAGGTTTGGGCGATAAGTGGTTACTCCTACCGCAATGTGCGCGTGGAGGCCGACATGACCCGTAACGCCGGGCCGCTCATCAACATGATGGGACTGATCTGCCGTTATCAGGATGGGGATAATTTTTACTTTTTCATCGTCTCCAGCGATGGCTATTACGCCGTGGGTAAGGTTCGTGCCGGAGAGATAACGCTGGTGGGGCAGGAGATGATGGCTTTCAGCGCGGCCATCCGGCGGGATGACAATCATTTGCGTTTCGATTGTGTCGATTCCACCCTGACGGGTTATGTCAACGATACGATGGTTGCCAAGACCGATGATGCCGCTTTTCGTGACGGCGATACCGGTCTCACCTCCGGGGCGTTCGAAGAAGCCGGCGTGGACGTCAGTTTCGATAATTTTGTGGTGTATAAACCGTAGGGTATGGCGTATTGCGCCCTCGCTATGCAATTGGGAAGAAATGAAAATATTCCTTGATACCATCGGCTGCCGCCTGAATCAGGCGGAGATCGAAATCCTGGCTCGCCAGTTCCGCACAGCCGGGCATGAGATCGTCCCCACCGCGGCCGAGGCGGACCTAGCGGTCGTCAACACTTGCACGGTCACGGCGGAAGCTGCCGCCGACTCGCGTTCGGCCATCCGCCGTGCCCGGCGTCTGGGCGTGGAAGAAGTCATTGCCACCGGTTGCTGGGCCACACTCGACCCGTCTGCCGCCGTGGCCTTGCCCGGTGTGAAGCGTGTCGTCCCCAACCTGCAAAAGGACATGCTGGTCGCCGATTTTCTCGACCTGCCGCTGGAGTTCTTCGACCTCGAGCCACTTGCCCGCACGCCCCTGCCGGGTCTGCGCGCCCGCACGCGCGCCTTTGTCAAAGCGCAGGATGGTTGTGACAACGCCTGTACTTTCTGCGTCACCACGCTGGCCCGCGGCGCGTCCCGTTCTCGTCCGCTTGAGGAGATTGTGGCCGATATCCGGTCCGCGCTGGATGGCGGGACGCAGGAGGCTGTGCTGACGGGTGTCCATCTCGGGTCGTGGGGTCTGGACCTCCAGCCTGCCCGTTGCATCCGCGACCTGGTCGCGGCCCTGTTGGAGCGCACTCCCGTCCCGCGTCTGCGGCTCTCTTCGCTCGAACCCTGGGACCTGGATGCGGATTTCTTCTCCCTGTGGGCGGACGCGCGTCTCTGCCGCCACCTGCACCTGCCGCTGCAATCCGGGAGTGTTGCGGTGCTCAAGCGCATGGCTCGCAAGACCACACCCGACTCCTTTTCTGCACTGATCGCCGAGACGCGCATTGCCATTCCCGAGGTCGCGATCACCACGGATGTGATCGTTGGCTTTCCCGGAGAGACGGAAGCCGAGTTCGCCGAAACGCTGGAGTTCGTCCGGGCGATGGACTTCGCCGGGGGGCATGTATTCACTTACTCGGCGCGCCCCGGAACCCCGGCATCCCGTATGAAGGGACACATTCGCGGCGATGTGAGTAAGAGACGCAGCGCCTTGCTGCGCGAGGCATTCGCCGAATCGGCAGCTCTTTACCGCCGCAAGTTCCTCGGGCAGACGCTGTCTGTGCTGTGGGAGTCAGCCAGCCAGCTCAGCGACGCGGGATGGACGTTGGAGGGCCTGACCGACAATTACATCCGTGTTACGGCGGTTGCCCAGGAACCGCGCTGGAATGCGGTGGATGCTGTGAAGATGAATAGCGAGATCCCAGATGGTTTGACAGGAGTCATCGTATCCTCGTAATGTTTTTTGTTTTTACGGCACCCTGTAGACAACGAGCAGGCGTCAGCCTGCTCGCTCGATTCCCGGTCGGTTCTTCCGGCGCAGCCGCGATCAAGAATCCGGAAATGGGAAGCAAGGGGATGATTTTCGTGCCATGTGTCACTGGCAGGGAACGGGTGGGGCGATATAATCCATTCTGGAAACAAGAACAGGAGGCTTCCATGACTGCCCAATTGATCGATGGAAAACTGATTGCTCAACAAGTGCGCGAAAATGTGGCGGCTGAAGTGACCAAACGCACCGCGGAGGGGAAACCGCAGCCTGTGCTGGCAACCGTGCTGGTGGGTGACCGGCCCGATTCGGCTGCCTATGTGGCATCCAAAGGGAAGGCCTGCCAGGAACTCGGGATGGGATCGGTAAGCGAACACCTGCCTGGCGACGCCACCCAGGAACAGGTGGAGACGCTGGTCAAACGCCTGAATGCCGATCCAAAGATCAGCGGCATCCTGGTGCAGTTGCCAATGCCGGCTCATATCGACGAGGAACGTGTCCTGTCGCTCATCAATATCGAAAAGGATGTGGATGGTTTCTCGCCGGTCAATATTGGCCGCCTGGCCCAGAAGGGACGTGAACCGCTCTTTGTGCCCTGCACGCCGTATGGCTGCATCTACCTGCTCGAACAGGCCGGGGTCAAGATCGAGGGCGCCAATGCCGTGGTGTTGGGACGTTCCAACATCGTCGGGATGCCGGCTGCGCTCCTGCTCATCAGCCGCAACGCGACGGTTACTGTCTGCCATTCGCGGACCCGTGACCTGCCCGCTGTCATCCGTCAGGCCGACATCCTGATCGCGGCCATCGGTCGTACCGAAATGGTGTGCGGTGATTGGATCAAGCCCGGCGCGGCGATCATCGATGTGGGCATCAATTCGGTCCCCGATGCCACCAAGAAGAGCGGACACCGCCTTGTGGGCGATGTCAATTTCAACGAAGCAAAGGAAGTGGCCGGGTTCATCACCCCGGTCCCGGGCGGGGTTGGCCCGATGACGATTGCCATGCTGATGAAGAATACCCTGCGCGCGGCAGAATTGCAGGATCAGTAAGCAGATTGCTTCGTTTTGAATTTTGAAACCACTGATAAAGGCCAATGATTGTGAAAAAACAGAAAGCTGCTTTCAAGATGAGCCGGGTAGTTGCAGGCCTGCTCATCATCTTTGGAGTGTTCGCTATTGTGGCTTGCCAGTCCAGAACAGGTTCCCAGAACCCGGTCCAGCCGGATGATGCCAATGTCACTCCTGCCCCGGAGCTAAGTCCCGAACCGGTTTCCCGAAATCTGGCCCAGATGGATGATGATTTCCACGTCAATCCAATCCCGGGTCTCGATCAAGATTTCATCATGGGCGCGGACGTCTCGATGTTGGCGCAGATCGAACAGAGCGGTGGCAAATTCTATGTGAACGGGGTCGAGGAAGATTGCCTTACCATCCTGAGAGACCATGGTGTGAACTGGATCCGTTTGCGAGTATGGGTTGACCCGACCGATGAAGATGGGAACTGGCTGGGCGGTGGGAATAATGACCTGGCACGGACCGTTGAACTGGCTTCTCGTGCCAAGCAACTGGGCTTCAAAGTGTTGATTGATTTCCACTATAGTGACTGGTGGGCTGACCCTGGCAAGCAGACCAAACCACGTGCCTGGGCTGAACTTGAAGGTGAAGAATTGCAGCAGGCTGTCTACGACCACACAGCCAATGTCATCCAGAGCCTGGTGGAGGCGAATGCTTCTCCGGATATGGTTCAACTTGGGAACGAGATCAATGGGGGCATGCTCTGGCCGGATGGCAAGATATGGCAAGAAGGTGACGAACAGATCGGCGGATTTGAAGGCCTCGCTGCACTATTGGGTGAAGGTGTACAGGCTGTGCGAGACCATGATCCGCATGGCACTGACCCCGAAAAGCGCATCCGGATCATGATCCATCTCGCTGATGGGGGCGACAATGCCCTTTATCACACGGTCTTTGATGGTCTCACTGAGCAGGGGGTTGACTACGATATCATCGGGTTGTCTTATTATGCCTACTGGCATGGTCCGTTGCAGGGGCTGATCGATAACATGAATGAGATCAGCGCTTACTATGACAAGCCGGTTATCGTGGTTGAAACCGCTTTTGCTTTCACCGTGGAAGCTGGCGATGAACAGCATAACATGTATGGGGATGGATTGCAGGAACAGGTTGGCTATCAGGCCACTGTGCAGGGACAGGCAACGGCACTGCGCGACGTAATGGCCGCAGTTGCGCAGGTGCCGGATGGCAACGGACTGGGCATCTTCTACTGGGAGCCGGATTGGATCCCGGTCGAAGGCGCAGGTTGGAGGTCGGGAGAAGGGGATTCCTGGGAAAAT
>CAZRCR010000007.1:0-13451 GCA_964598615.1 uncultured Anaerolinea sp. | reverse complement strand
AGGCACGCTCAACGAAGTGGGCGCATTCGAGGTCAAGGTGACGCGCCTCGGGCAGGATACCACCCTCGGTCATATCGTTCAAATGGTGAAGGATGCCCAGTCGCAGCAGGCCCCTGTGCAGCGACTGGCAAACAAGTATGCAAAAATCCTGGTCCCGGTCACGTTCAGCATCGCCCTGGTTGTGTACCTGCTCTCCGGTGAGATCATCCGTGCCATCACCGTATTGGTGGTAGTCTGCCCCTGCGCGCTGGTGCTGGCAACTCCCACGGCGGTGGTGGCAGCCATCGGGAATGCGGCCAAGCGCGGCATGCTGGTCAAGTCCGGGGCGGTCATCGAGCAGGTGGGCAAAGTGGACGTGGTTGCCTTCGATAAGACCGGCACCCTGACGCATGGCAAGCCTGTGGTCCAGGAGGTCATTTGTCTCAACGGCCTTCACCGCGATGAGCTGCTTACACTGGCAGCCTCCGCCGAGCGCTTCAGCGAACATCCCATCGGCCGTTCCATCGTTCAGGCGCTGGAGATCAAGAAGCTGCCCTTGCGTGAGCCGCAGGAATTCAACGTGCTGCCCGGCTACGGCGTAACCGCCCGGATCGGGGAACACCAGGTGGTGATGGGGAATCGCATCCTTCTGGCAGAACAGGGCATCTCCTGGTCAAGTGAACTGGATGTGCATGTTCAAGGATTGGAAACGCAGGGGCATACAGTCATTCCGGTGGCAGTCAATGGCAGCATTGCCGGCTTGATCACGCTGGCCGATACCGCCCGCCCGGAAGCGAAAAACGCCATTGCGATGCTCAAACAGCTTGGCGTCCGCGAGGTCATCATGATCACCGGGGACAACCCACGCACCGCGGAGCGCATCGCCCATGAACTCGGGATCGACCGCTTTTTTGCCGAGGTGCTGCCGCAGGATAAACTGAAGATCATCCGTGACCTGCAGGCGGGTGGCAGGAAAGTCATGTTTGCCGGAGACGGCGTGAATGATGCACCCGCTCTTGCCGCCGCCGATATCGGCGTAGCGATGGGCCTGGCGGGAACGGATGTGGCGCTCGAAACCGCTTCCATCGGGCTGATGGCCGATGAAATCGAGCTCTTACCCCAGATCATCGATCTATCGCGCAAATCGTTGCGTGTCATTCGCCAGAACGTGATCTTCTCGATGTCCATGAACGTGCTGTCGCTGCTGCTGGGTGGATTCGGCATCATCGGTCCGGCAATTGGAGCGTTGATGCACGAATTATCGGCCTTGCCCGTGCTTGGCAATTCCGCCCGCTTGATCAATTACCGCCAATCGAAATGAATCTGAGGTATCATCAGAATTGTGTCCCTTTTGTGAAGGCAGGTAGAGATGAGTGATCAAGATGTAGTTCACACCCACGAGAACCGTGAAGCTGTGCTCAAGCGCCTGGCCCGCATCGAAGGCCATGTACGGGCGGTGAAGCGCATGGTGGAAGAGGACACGGCCTGCCCGGAGGTTCTGGTGCAGATCGCGGCGATCCGGGCAGCCCTGAATAGTGTCGGCCAAGTCATCCTTGAGGATCACCTGCGCAGTTGCATGGTCAAAGCCGTTCACGATGGGAATTTCGACGATGCAATGCGGGATTTGAAGAAATCGCTCGATCAATTCATCAGTTGAAATCAGAAAAACGAAATCGCCCCAGCTCAGCTTGCCGGGGCGATTTTTTATTTTATGGGGTGCCAGAAAGTTCAGGATGAAGCAGTTTTATTACTTTGCTTTCGCTGCATCCATCCGGCACCACGCATACAGGGCATCGTAGACATCGAACTGGTGCGCCAGGTTTTCCTCGTCTTCCGGGAAGCGCAGGCTGAATCCGCTGGCGATGGCTTCCAGTCCACGGGCGATGGGATCCTTGTCGATATCTTCATCCACGTCAGCGGAATGGACGACCTTTGCCAGTCTCAGCAGTCCTGGTTCCTTCAGCCCGTATTTCAAGATGATCGACTCAAACGAGCAGCGCCCATCCTTGTGGCCAAGCTCCACGCCGGGAGCATCGAAGGGAATTGCGCCGGTCTCTTTGGCGACCTTTTCGATCTCGCCGCCTGGAACGAACAGGAACTCGGCGTCGTTGTCCACAAAGCGGGTGATCAGCCAGGGGCAGGCGACGCGGTCAACGTGGACGTGGGAACGGGTGATCCATAACATGATAAGTCTCCTTTATCCGATCTCTTTCAGAATATGATCCAGTTCTGCAGCTGCGGCAGACTGGTGTTCTGGTGAAAATGCCAACGCCACAATATCGGCGATGGCACAGCCAACGCGCCAGGTGGCCATGAAGTCCGCGCTGACCGGACCGCTTTCAAGATAGCCAGCCATCACCGCCCGGCGATCCTCGGGAGCGCGGTAGCGGCGCAGGTCAGTGACGGGATGGCTGAAGTAGGCGTCGCCAAAATCAATGATGCCGGTCAATTTGCCGGTGGCCGGGTCAACAAAGGTATGTTCCGGCCCCGGGTTGGAATGCAGGGCAACAATATCCTTCACATCAGGCATAGTTGCCATGACACGCCGCCCGATCATTTCGGGCGAAAGCGGATAATTCCAGGCTTTGCCTTCCTCCTTGATCATCCCCGCCACATCGTCGAAGACACTCCCAAGCCGCCAGCGCACATCCACCGGCGATTGATCCCCGAAAAACAAGCCGCTTTCACGCAGCGGGGCTTGGGGGATGGCGTGCACGCAGCGCAGCATCCGCCCCAGCGTTTTCAAGGCCTCCTGGCGGGTTTCTCCTTCGAGTTTCGCGTTGCGAAAGGCCACGCCAGGCATGCGCGTCATCAGGGTGTATTCAATGAGTGGTTCGGGATGCCCGTACCCGATCACCCTGGGAACGTTCAGGCCCGTCACGCCTTCCAACTGCTGTAAAAAGAGCACTTCCTTTTTCAGGCTGGTACGGGGGCGAAGCTGCTGCGGGCGCTGGGTCTTGAAGATCATGGAATCGTCAATGGCGTAGGTCCGCGCTTCGCCGCCGGTTTCATCCACACCCGTAACGGCCTGGGCTTTAGGTGCGTGCAGGCGTACATAGGCAAGCACCTGCTCCGCACTCAAGACCGGGTCGGGCGCATCGGGTTGGATATAGTAATCTTTTGGCATGTGTTTCTCTCCTGTTGGTTAGCCTTGGGTCAGTGGGTCATTCCGCCAGTCCCAACCGGCGGCTTCCAGTTCAAGCAGGGCGGCGAAACGCCCGCCTTTGCGGATCAATTCGTCCGGCGTTCCCATCTCCAGGAGACGTCCGTTTTCCAGAACGATCACCCGGTCGGCGGCGCGGGCGGTCGACAGGCGGTGTGCGACGGTCAGGATGGCGCGCCGGTGCAGGGCAGATTCCCGCTCAAGTGCCTGGCGAAAGGCCGCTTCACTGGCGCTGTCAATGGCGGATGTGGCTTCGTCAAACAACAGCACGCACGGATTCCAGACCAGGGCGCGCGCCAGCGAGAGCAATTGGCGCTGGCCCGAGGAAAGCTGCACACCGCCGCCCGATCCGCTGTTGATGGGGGTGTCGTACCCTTGCGGCAGCGACCGGATCAAAGTGTCTGCACCTGCGGTGATCGCTGCGTTTTCCACGGATTCATGGGGGACGCTTTCATCTCCGAGGGTCAGGTTATCCAGCACAGTGCCGCTGAAAAGCTGAACAGCCTGCGGAACCACGCCGATCACCCTGCGGCGTTCATTTTCTGGCAAGCGGCGTGGGTCAAGTCCGGCCACGCGCAGTTCTCCCTGCCAGGGCGCATACAACCCGCCCAATAAGTTGACGATACTGCTCTTGCCTGCCCCGGTGCGCCCGACCAGGGCAACATGTTCCCCCGCTCGGACGCTAAAAGAAACCTGCTTCAGCACCGGTTGGTCAGGGAAATAGCCAAAGGTCAACTGGCTCACCTCGATACCTGCCTGAGAGCTTGTTCCATCGAGATCCGCCTGGCCAGGAGCCATTTCTTCCCCGGTCTCTTCGAAGGGCATGTTGAGCACCTGGAAGATGCGTTCCGCCCCCGAAAGGGCACTTTGCACCGTCTGCCACTCTTCGCCCAGAGACGTGATCGGGTCGAAGAAACGCTTGAACAAAAGCACGAATGCGGTCAGGGTACCCAGGCTGATCTGCCAGGAGGCAAAAGAGGCCTGCGCCCCACTCCATAGAAGCAGTGCAATCACCGCGGCCATCAGCATTTGCATGATCGGTGTGTAAAGCGACGAGTATTTGGCAGCCTGGTTGTAGGCATCCAGGGTCTGCTTCTGAATTCGGCGGAAGCGGGCAGCGAAGGCCGGTTCACGCCCGAAGGCGCGTATCACTTCCAATCCACCGAGGGTTTCCTGCAAATGAGTGTTCATCAGGCCCACTGCCAGGCGGTTGCGGCGCTGGGCTTCACGCATGCGTTTCCGAAAAGCATTCGTGATCAAAAGGAGCGGAGGGGCAACCAGCGCCGAGATGAGCGAGAGCAGCGGGCTGAGGAGGACCATGGCAATCGAAACTGTCACCAGACGCACCATGTCTGTTACCAGGCCTGACACCCCTGATGAAAACAGCGCATCCAGCGTGTCCACATCCGCGGTGCAGCGGCTGATCGTATCCCCCAGGGGGGTCTGGTCATGATAGCTGAGTGGCAGGCGCTGCAGGTGACTGTACAGGCGCACGCGCAGATCCTTCAACGCCCCTTGCGCTGCCAGGGCGGTCAGGTAGCTGGATAAGAACCCCAGTCCCTGCACACCCGCCACCGAGGCCAGGTAAACAAAAGCCAATGGCCACAGCCCAGTCGCGACTCCCGTTGCCAGGTGATCGTCCACCACCCGTTGCATCACCAGCGGGGGGACCAACTCCAACCCGGCTCCGACCAATATGATGACGGCAATGAAACCGATGATCAGGCGATGCGGTGACAGGATCTCGATCAACTGCCTGGGTGTGGCGCTTTTCAAAGACGGTGTGACCCGTGTATTGCTCATCGTTTCCCCCCGTTCCCGTTCGGCTGGGCGACACGGGCTTGTGCCTGAAAAATGTGCGCATACAGCCCGCCGGCGGCCATCAGTTCAGCATGCGGGCCGCTTTCAATGATGCGCCCCTGATCCAGAACAATGATGGTGTCAGCCAGTGGAAAGGCTGCCAGGCGGTGCGAGCTGAGCAGGATGGTCGCTCTACGTTGCGGAGGTGCATGGCGGCCGAAGACCTGGCGCAGCGAGGTGATCAGTTGAGCTTCCGTATCCAGGTCAACCGCAGAGAAGGGGTCATCCAGCAGGAGCAGCCCGGGCGAGACCGAAGTGGCTGCCAGGCTGCGCGCCAGGGCGATGCGCTGGCGCTGGCCTCCGGAGACGCGCACCCCCAGTTCGCCGATCTGCGTTTCAACCCCGATGGGGAAGGTTTGCAGATCGGTTTCCAGGATGGCTGTCCTGGCTGTCGCGGCAACCCGCTGATCGTTATCTGCATAATCCACCCCGAAGGTGATGTTCTCGCGGATGCTGCCGGAGAAAAGATAGGGGTCCTGCGGCAGGTACCCGATCCGGTTGGTGCGTTCCTCTCCGGGAATCTGCTCAAAGGATTGACCATTGATGGTGATCGCTCCAGCTTCCAGAGGATACAGCCCCAGAATGGCGCGCAGCAGCGCACTTTTACCGCATCCCACCGGCCCGGTTACGGCTACGAAAGAACCAGCCGGGATCTCCAGGGAAACATCCTGCAAGGCTGGTTTGGCAGCTCCAGGATAGCGAAAAGTGACAGATTTCAATTGGACGGATAGCGGGCGTTCTTCGATCCGGGGAGGGACAGGCAGGGGTTGATTCAGCCCTACCACCCACCCAGGCACATAGGATGCAAAAGGCGGTTCGCCCTGTACGCTCAACGCCGGCGCCAGCAGGGGTTTCAGGCGGGCGTAGGCCGCCCCGCCGGACTGGATCGAATTGAACATCTGCGGGATGCGGTAGGCTCGCCCGGTAAATTGCAGGAATAGTTGGACGTAGCCCACAAAAGCGCCCAGGGTCATCGCCCCGGCGATCACGCGCTGCCCGCCCATGCCGACCGCCAGCACCACCCCTGCCACCATCAGCGTGGAATAGACCGGTTTGAGTCCTTCGCGCAATCGAACAACCGCCAGGTTGGCGTCGGCCAGCCTCCGGGAGCGTGTTTCCACCTGCCCGGCAGAAGATTGCGTCCGGCCAAACAATTTCAGGACGCGGATACCGGCCAATCGCTCCTGCAGCGTGGAAGTCAGCGCCGCATTCGCTTCGCGGGCAGCGGTGGTGCGGCGGCGCATCCATCGTCCGACTGCCTGGGCCAGCAGCATGGCAAAGGGTGTTGGCAGAAGCGCCAGGGCAGACAGGCGGGGATCATAAAGGAACATGGTCACCACGAATGAAAGGGAATAGAGCAGCGTGTCCCAGGTTTCAACAGTGAATTCATTCAATCCCACCCCCAGTACATCCACATCTCCGACGATGCGTGACATCAGGTCTCCGATGGGAGAGGTGTGCAGGCGTTCCATCGGCCAGTTCAGCACACCGCGCAGCGCATCCGCGCGCAGGTTGGCACGGATGCGGGCATTGGCGGTCATCAGCCACCAACGTTTGCCCAGACGTGGAATCTGGGTTGCCAGGGCTCCCAGCAGGTAAGCCAGGGCCGCCCAGGCGACATCATGCAGACTGGCCTGACCTTTGTCAAAAGCCAGGGTGGTGTCGATCGCCCGTCCCAGCATGACCGCTGGCAAGACGATCATCGTGTTCATCAAAATCCCGCAGATCGAGCCGAGCAGCAGTTCTCCTGCGGTGTGCCGGAAGTAAGGGCGCAGTTCCCAAAGGTAATGCTTCACTTGCTCTCCGCAGCCAGGTCGGCATAGATTGCTTCGAATACCAGCGCACCGCGTTCAAGAGCTTCTGGATCATCTCTGCTGATGCGGCGCAGTCCACGGCAGATCAGGTCCAGTCCCGGCGCGGCCGGCTCGACCGCGGCTTCCTGAATCACATCGGCCTCATCCACGATGGCGGCGATGCGCGCCAGGATGGGGTCTTTCAACTTGTGTTCCTTGACCAGGGTGTGGAAAGTGCAGTGCCCGCGGTGGTGGGAGAAGCGCACGCCGGGGATGTCGAACGGCTCTGCTCCCTCTGGCAAGGGTTTCTGCCCGGCCGGGATGAACACGAACTCCGCCTGCGGGTCGATGGACCGCCGGATCAGCCAGGCGGAGGCCATGCGGTCCACGCCGATATATTCCCAGGTGACCCATTTCATGGCTGCACTCCTCGTTTGGATAGTAAAACTGTGCGGACTTCTTCCCCCACCTGTGAGTGGAAGTAATCCCTCTGGCGCACCTGCTGGAATTGGCGGGAAAGCGCCTCCAGGTCGGGATTCCGCTTGCCCAGCTGTTTCAGGATTTCCCCGTATGCCTGGTCTGCCTGTTCCCGGAATTGCTGGACCAGCCCATCGTACGTGTTGGATAGAGCCGGCTGCGATTCCCACAAGGCAGCCTCCCCGCCCATCTCAACAATCTCGGCCGCCAGCCACCGGAATTGCTCTAGGGTGCGGGCGGTATTGGGAAGCACCCAAACCGCGTCTTGGAACAGAACGGCCCCCAGCCGCTTCAGCCTGCGCCAGACATGCACACGCAGGGCGGAAGGCTCGGGAGGAAGTTTGTAGTGGAGAAGCAGCCAAGTATCCATAATGTAACGACAGTTACATTATACTTCTTTTCTATTGAGATGAAAAGCGAAAGGCTGCCTCAACAGAGGCAGCCTTGGAATAGCTCTTATCGTTTGTTCCAGTCGATCTTATTTCGTAGCATTCCCCCGAACATAGCCAATTAGCGAGAGTCCAAAAATCTTGAATTTCGCCGGGCCATGTTCCAGGCCCGAAAAGCCTGAAGCTTCCATCAAAGGGATCAGATCACGCAGATCCTCATTCGCCGAAAACCCCAACAGCTTTCGGGCGATCCAGCGCTGGAAAGGCTGGGGAGGCAGAGCGAGATCCAGGGCAAGCAGCCGTCCACCCGGTTTGAGCACACGCTGGATTTCGGCGATCCCTTTTCGCCGGGTCTCGTCAGACATGTGGAAGATCATGAAACTGCAGATGACCTGGTCGAAGTGGCTATCGGGGAAGGGAATACTGTCAATACTTCCAAGCTGGAAAGTGATCTCCACGTTGGCCTGGGCAGCCTTGCGCTGGCTGGCTTCGATCATGCCGGGGATGATGTCGATCCCGTACACTTTGCCGGAGGGACCGGCTGCCTGCTTGGCAGCCAGCGTCAGCGTGCCGGTGGCGCAGCCTACTTCAAGGACCGTATCCCCGGCTTTCACGCCGGCCAGTTCCACCGTCATTCGGCGAAGGATGTGCTCCCGCCCAAAGGTGGCTTTCCTCATGTAGGAGTCGTAGGTATCGACCATCTTCTCCATTTGACCCTTGATGATCTGATCTTCATTTTGTGCCATGGAAACCTCCTGATGTTTTTTGTGATTTCTTTGATTTCTGAGAAGACAGGTGTATCCAATTCGGACAACCTGCATTTCTATTGTTTGCTACCAGCAGCAGATATTTGCCGGCCGGTTTGGGCAAGAAGCATGAATGCATCGTGAACCGCTTGACGTTGTTCAGGGGTAAGAACCGCCATGATCTCCATCAGGTAACTGTTCGACATCACGCTCTCATGGAACAACCCCTTCCCTTTTTCAGAAAGAGTGACCAGTTTGTTCCGGCGGTCTTTCGGGTCTTCCCGGCGCTCCACCAGGCCCTGCTGCACCAGCCGCTCCACCAGCTGGCTGGCGGCGGCGTTGCTTACATCTGCAAGGTCGCCGATATCTGAAACCTGGCATTCGCCTGCGTGGAAGATGTACATCAGGGCATGGATCTGAGGAGTCGATAAACCATGCTGCTTCATGGCGTTCATGAAGCCCTGGATGATGTGTGCTAGCACTCCCTCCATGCCTTCATTCAATGCTGTGATAGGTGCTGAGTCCATAATGGTTAATCCTACATAAACAGTTAACTTCAAGTTAATTATACTACAAAACAGGCAGCTTGCCCATGAACACAAGGTAATAAAAAGAGGCCCCATCTCGGGGCCTCTTGGTTATAACGGGAGGATCATCTGTGCTTGCGGAACAGGTTTCTCCCTACGCACATTTCGGCGTATCTCCGTCAAGGTATGTTGAGCCAACCAGGTCTCTAAAGTTTGCGCAGGAACCACCTTTGGGCTTTCTGCGGTCGGCGAACCCAGTGGCGAAGCCGTGGAGGTGTTCTGTCCGGCAAAGATGCTCGTCGCCTGCTTGGTTTTCACCCCGCCCAGCAGCCGGTTCACGGCCACCTGCAGGATGTTGCCGGCGTCCTCCGGCACCAACGCCCCGCCGACTTCCTGGCCGGTGAGCAGTTGGTTGGAGAGCATCTTCTCGCCCATCAGGTCGAGGATCATCTCTTCCGCCGTGCCTTTGTAAACTGCGAAGTGGACTTCCACAGGCAGCGGCGCAAAGGGACGCCAGACTCTCCGCATGGCCTGATAGAGCACATAGAACGAAGGCTCGATCTCATAGAAGATGGCTGTAGGGAACATGACCAGGTTCAAGCCAACTTCGACCAGCTTGGAGTTTGTCAGCAAGACATCCATCGATCCGGCGTGCTTCTTCAACCAATCGATGCGCTTATTGGGAGCAATCGAAGGCCGAAGGATCTCGACCCGCAGGCCGGCATCTTGCATCAACTTTGCCAGTCTTTCCTGGATGTCCCGTTCCCCGGTCTGGCGCACGAACACCAGGGACTTGCGGCCAGCGAGCCGCTGCGCGCGGCAGGTATCCACCAGCCACGACTCCTTGGGGAGCAGCCCATTCGAGACAGCCTCCGCTTCCGTCACCATTTCCGGGCGACGGACCGCGAAGCGGCCCTTGCCTTTCAAACGGCGGTGAAAAACGACGCGCTCGCTGCGGAACATGGCGTTCGGCCGGTTGAAGATGGTGCTCCACCAGACGCTGATGGCACCCTTGCCAGTCTTGTCCTCGCGCTTCTGTTCTTCGAGCGCCCAGGCCAGGAGTCCTGACGGCGGACTGTCCTGGCTGCCGTCCAGTTCGGCGTACTGCGCCTGCATCGCCGGCGTCATGTCCAACCGCACGATGTGTTCGCTGTAGGACGGCAGGGGGAGCCCCATGTCAGGCAGGCTTGCAAACAGCGTATAGGGCAGGATATAGCGTGCGATCCCAGGGCTGATCCCGGGCTTTTCGTCCACCGTCTCAAAGAAACGCGTGCCGGTGTAGGCTCCATCGTTCGTGATCCGGGAAGGATCGGGAACGTAGAAGGCCTTCTTGATCAGCCCCATGTCGCCGGCCCACTTCATTTCGCCGTTGAAGGCGTAGAGCCTGCGAACTTCCGGCGAGATGCGGTGCAGCAGCCAGAAAATGGATGTGCTGTACCCTCCAAAGAGGGTGCCTGTCAACCCCGCCGTATAGCGGGAGGCTCCGGCCAGAACGGACAGCGCCCAGCCGACGCCTGTGCCTTTCCCCTTCGCCTTATGCAATTCATCCATGAGCACGAGAGGAAAGAAACGAGAGGCCTTCTTCTTGATGTATTCGGCGGCGGCTTCCCGGCGAAGGCTGCTGTTCTCGAAAAGCGGAGAACCGCACACCGAGGTCACGACTTCCATTTCGCCCTTTTCGGCGTTCCACTGCCGGCGTTTAACCGGTGCAGCGCAGAAGCGCCGCTTGAGTGCCGTCCACTCGTCCATCTTTTCAATGGGTACGATCTTGTCCAGGAACGGCTGGCCGGTTGTTTCATCGTACTCTTCGGCCACCGGCTGCCCGCAGTGGGGGCAGGCCGGCACCCAGCGCCAAGCCCGCCTAGCCTTGCTCTCATCCTCCTCATCGGCCGGGAACGCCCAGAGACGCCGCCCGAAAGCAGGCGTCCTGCCCGGGCCGAGTTTGGCGGTTTCGTAGGACAGGATGGCGAATGCCCGTTCGGGCAACCGACCGGTCCGGTATTCGGCAACAAAGCCGGCCAGGCTGCGTTTGGCGGCGATGTCGGCGGCGTTATCTTCATCCCGTAGTAAATCCCCCAATCCGATCCACGGGTAACCGCCAATGCGCCCATCCAGCAAGTTGGGCGTGCCCGCTCCCTTCCGCCGGGCAGGAGGTTTTCGCTCCGCCTGCTTCAAGGAGAACTGCAGGGCTTCTTGGATCGCAGCCGTCAGGGGAACGTTGCTGCGTGCAGCCAGTCCTTCGATGGCTCGGAAAACAGTTTGTGCATTCCTGCCAGCCAGGTCCGCTTCATCCTGCTCGGAGAGCTGGATCCCTTGGACCTTTAGCCAGGCAGCGATCTTCGCCGCCTTCGGCACCGGTCTGGCGGTAATCTGGATGACCACGCCTTTCGCTCCTGGAGTGACCTCCGGGATCTCTGCGCTCCAGTTGGCCGATTCGCTTGTGACCATGCCAGGAGCGGCGATCAAAACCGGATACCCGCCCTTCGACAGGCTCAGGGCAGCGTCTTTCTTCGCCTTCTGTTTGCCGCGCTGGTGCAGGTATTCGGCCAGAGCGATCCCCTGGCGGGTCTTACCCCCACCCTGCTCGACATTCAGGATGACCGCCTTGCGGCGGAGGAGCGTTCGACCGGCAGCGATGACAAAGTGCTTCTGTTTGTCCGAGAGCCCCGGTCTCATTCCGGGCAGGGCCTTCCCCTGTGAAAGGGAAGAAACCAGCTGCCACTCCCAGGGCTCGGGATTGTAGTCGTACAGCGGGGCGTTGCGCTTCTCGACGATCTTGACCAGCCCAGCAAGGTGCGTTTTGAGCACCGCTTCCACGTCAGAGGGTTCGGTGAAGGTTTCCAACTCGCCGTCTTCCGTCAGGGTGACGATGGCGGTGCGGAATTCCTCCTCCACTTCAACCTTGGTCAGGCCTGCGCGTTCGTCCTCATCTTCCAGCACATCCACGCCCGCGAGCATGTCGCCCGTGTATGTGTTGGTCACCGTGCTGGTCTTGTCAGTGCGCCCCTTGAGCAGAAGCGTCTTGCCCTTGTGCTGGATGGCGTTCGTTCCCAGGAGGCCGGCTGTGACCTGCATGGCGATGTGACCCTGCAGCGGCGCAATGGCCGGGGCGATCACGGGCGGCTCACGGGGCGGGGCCAGCTCAAGCCAGGTGCGTGAGGCTTCCAACTGCGCGGCAGCCTTGTCAGCCGCCTTTACAAAGTCATCATCGCTGACCGGCGTGAACTTGAAACGAAAGGCCTGGCCGCGCTCTCCCTTTTCGGAAGCCACGGGGACCAGGTACTCGCCACTGCCTTGCGGCAGTTCACCCATCGAACCGAGCAATGGATGGGATTCTTTCTTTCCATCGGCTCCGTCTTCTTCGATCCAGTCGAGAACCACCTGCGCCCCGGCCCAGGCCAGGAGTTCAGACACTTTCTGACCGGAGGGGTTGCGGTATATCCCTTTCCTTCCGAAGATGACCACCTGCTTAAAGGCGGCGTAGTCTTCCCTTGCGAAGCAGTAGCAGCGCAGGTCTTCATACCAGCCGGCCAGGTGGCGGGCAACGGCTTCTGTGATGCGGGCGTGCGGGATGATGTAGATCAGCACACCGCCTGCGGCAAGCAGGGGGGTGGCCTCGGCCAGGAAGCGCTCTTCGAGGCGGGTCCCGCTGCCAGTTTCCGTTTCGCCGTCATAGGGGGGATTCAAGAGCATGGCGGAGAAGGTGCCGCGGGTCAGCACGGCGTATTCGAATCCGGTGTTCAGCACGTGGTCCAGGACATTGGCGGCCTCTGCCGCACGCGTGTCCGAGAGTTCGATGCCAAACGTTTCCGAGCCGGGAATCGCCCCGGCGATCTCTGCCAGCGCCTCGCCCATGCCGCAGCAAGGGTCCAGCAGACGGGAATTCTGTCCCGAAAGCCAGGTTTTGATCAATGCCACCTGGCGGGGCGGGGTTGCATAGAACCCCAATTTCGATTGACCTTCGAGTCGCATTGCGCATCTCCTTGTGAAATGGAAAGCGGGAGACGCGCTGCACCCCAAACGGGGAAGCGCATCCCCCGCTGGGGATAAGTGGATATTCTGTTACTTGCTTACGGCGATCTGTCTATTCTGCAGACCCTGAGCGATGATCTCGCCCCAGGCCTGCGGCTGAACTTCATAGCCTTCCGGCGCAGCGCCGGCCCGCGTAAGGGGCTTGATGAAGCCTTCAGCAAGGCCGGCATCGAGCAGGTACTTGCCCCAGCCGGTTTGCACCGGCCAGCGGGTATCACGCTCCAGCATGGCAGCCAGGGCGGTCGCCGCATCCATGCCCGGCCAGGAAAATATATAAAATAGTTCCTTCTCACTGGCTTTGAGAGAGCATGGAGCAACCAGCCGCAGAAGCCGCGGCCGGGCGTTATGGCCCAGGGCAAGTTCAGGGGCATCCGCTGTTTGGCGTTCATAGCGGCTGCCCAGCCCGCGCACCGCCAAGCCGCTTCCAGCAACATCACTGTCGCCGAGATTCAGCCAGGGGTGCTGGGCCTGAACGAGATCCGCCC
>CAZRCR010000006.1:0-13782 GCA_964598615.1 uncultured Anaerolinea sp. | reverse complement strand
ATTATATGCAAGAAGAGCAGAAAGTCAACAGAAAACCCGCCCCATTTACGGAGCGGGTTTTGCTCATCATTGAAAACGACCTGTGGATTACGTTTTATGGTTCCCATGCAAAATGGATCAGGGCGAATACATATGGCTGACCCTGCACATATTCCACGCCCACCAGCCAATAACGCCAATCCACATCGACACCCGGTGTGCCTGGTTTGAAGACAGTATAGTAATTGACATTGGCATAGAGTTCCGGCCATGGAGAAGTGCCATACTGCGGAGCGGTGCCGAGCGAATTGCAGGTGAGCGAGTAACTGGCATTGAACACGTCTGCCAGGTTCGGTAAAACGGCTTCGTGGAACGAGCCGTTCGTATCCAGACCAGAAGCCGGGGCGGCGCCCCAGTCGTGAGAGAAGGTGCTCTCGAAGACCCAGCGGGCATCGCTGGCTTTGAATGTGATCGGATTGCCATTACGCCACAAATAGACTGTCATCCCGTGGGCCGGGCTGACCAGGCTGGAGAGTAGTTCGCCGTTTCCGGACGTGAAGGCATTGTCCAGGCTGGTAATGAGAGCATTGACACGCGCATCACTGCAGAACGAGGCCGGAGCCAGGTATTCCGTCAGATATTGGGCATTGACCCAGCCATTGCCGCCGCCGGGTTTCTGGATCTCGACCCACAAATCGCCATCCACGGTGGATGATGGTCCGGTACGCATGAACCCGGTAGCCGTGGCGGCCAGGGACCCGGTCACGGCGCTGCCGGTTCCGGCGGCGGCCCGGATGTTAAGTACATCCCCGGAATCAACCAGAATGACAGCATACGGACCCGATGCCACACTGGAAGTAGTCCCATTGGTGGCAGTTGGCACAGCAGGAGTTGTCCCGCCGCCTGTGGTGGGAGTTGGCAGGTTCAAGGTGGCCGTCGGAGCCGACGGGGTGAGCGTGAACTGGAGCGGTGTGGGCGAGGGGACGAGAATGGCCGGGGTGGGGAGCGCGGTCGGTTCGCCGAGCAGGGAGAGCGAGCAGGCGCTCAGGGGCATGACCAGCAGGATGACCAGTGAGGCCAGAAGAGTCTTTTTCATAAGGTTCCTTTCTGTATTTTTATTCTATCACCGGGGCCGCGCTTGACAAATAGCTGGTTTAGATTATAATCTGCATACTGGTTTGTATTGCAAACTGGTATGCGAAAGGAACAAATACTCATGAACCAAACCCTTGCTGATGAAAAAAACATTGCCCGCAAAGCCTGGCAGGATTCTTTGCAGGACGGCCTGATCGAATTGAGCGCCGGTATCGGCATGCTGTTCCTGTCCCTCCTGCTCCAATACCGAACCATGGGTTTCGTTGTCCTGGTGGCCATCTTCGGCCCGCTGCTTATGAAACGGCTGAAAGAACGCTATACCTATCCGCGCGTCGGTTACGTAACTTTCCCGGAGAAAAGTCAGAAACAGGGGCTGATTATGGTTCTCCTGATGGGCGTGGCGGTCGTTGTCACTGCTCTAGTGATCGTTCTGGTGGGCAAGGCGGGGGAACCCCACGCTTGGTATCGCTGGACAACGTTCCTGCCAGCCATCCTGTTCCAGGGAGCGTTCCTCCCGGTGGCAGTCAAGTCTGGGATCAGGCGTTATTATGTCATTTCTGCGCTGGTCTTGCTTCTGGGAGCGGGCGCGGCACTACTCGAACTGCCCGGGAATATGGATAACCTGTGGGTCTACCTGATGACGATAGGCGCCATTCTGACCGTCTGGGGCGCGATCTTGCTGATCATCTTCCTGCGCAAGTACCCGGTTCAGGTGGAGGAGGCGCAGAATGACGAGTGAATCCCCGTTTGATGGGATCGATCGTCTTGTGCATGAACCGGCGCGGCTGTATATCCTGACCCTGCTGTCCGCAGTAGAAAGCGCAGATTTCCTATTCGTTATGCGCCAGACCGGGCTGACGAAAGGGAACCTTTCATCCCACATGAGCAAACTGGAGACGGCGGGATATGTGCAGGTACAAAAGGAGTTCGTTGAAAAGATCCCCCATACGCTGATACGGATCACAGATACCGGGCGGTCTGCTTTGCAGGCTTACCGGGAAACGATGAAAAAAGCGTTGGAAATGCCGCCTGAATGATCCCATCCAAATCCCCTGTTTCAGGCAGGGGATTTTTTATTAGAACAGGCGCGGCTGGTTCTCGGGCTGACGGACGTGCGGCACCGGCGTGAAAACCGGCATGCGCGTGGCAATACTGTGTTTCTCGCATAATTCCCCAAAATATTCAGCCAGTTGCCGGGCATTCTGTGCAGCGGCGGAATATTGCTCGCCAAAGGATTTTTCGTAGCGCGCCCGCAGGCCAGGAAAGTGGTGGTCAAGTTTGGCATAGTAAAAAGCACGCTGGCGGTCCCGCAGGGTCATACCGAAGGCCGGGAGGATATATTTTGCCCCGTTCCCGGCGGCGAGTTCCACGATGCGGCGGATGTTTTCGGGGGTGTCTTCGATAAAGGGCAGGATCGGCATCAGCGTGATACCTGTCAGGACGCCGCGCAGGCTCAGGGTCCGGAGAGCCGCGAGCCGGCGGGACGAAACGGGCGCACCGGGTTCGAGTTTCTTCGCTAGGTCATCGTCTGCAGTGGTGACAGTAAATGTAGCGGCGGCATAGGTTTTCTGCTGGATGTCCACGAACAAGTCGATGTCACGCGTGACCAAATCCGACTTGGTGATGGTATGGACCGGGAACCCGGCTTCGGCGATGACTTCCAGAGCACGGCGGGTAAGGCCCACTTTGGTTTCGAGCGGCATGTAGGGATCATTCATGGACCCGGTGCCGATGGTGCCAACGACACGCTTGCCCACCAGCTCACGGCGCAACAGGTCGATGGCATTGGCCTTGATGAGCACATCTGTGTTGAAGTTTTCGATCTGATAGCACTCGGAACGCGAGTCGCAGTAGATGCACTGGTGCTGGCAGCCGCGGTACAGGTTCATGTTGTAGTAGAGGCCGAACCAGTCGTCGGTGCCTTTGACACGTGCAAGCAGGGTCTTTGCCTGGATTTCTTTGATCATTGGAATTGCTCTAATTGCCAGATGCCATTTCCCGGTAGAGGAACCAGTGCCCGAGACGGTCGTCAACATCCTTGATCTCGCGGTCATAGTAGAGATCAAAGACCTGGCCGGTATCCACCCGTACACGGAAGTAGAAGCGCCCGACACCAAGTGAGCCATGACCGGCAGCCGCATCTGCATGGCTAGGGCGCATGTTACGAGCCATGCGCCCGCGGCGGGTGAAGTCTTTCCATTCAGCCAGCATTTCCACCACCCGGAATGACTTTTCATTCCAAACGAATCCGTCCGGACAGGTGGGCGTTTTCTGGCGGGTGGGAAGCGAATCGAAGCGAATCCCGATCTCCTCGCCGATGAAACGGATGGGTTGAGCGTCCATATCAAAATTGTACCTCATCTATACAACGCCGTTCCAGTTCTTTAGTCCCCTGACCTGCGGATATGAATTTGGATGGAAAAGGCAAGGTCAGGCTTGAGTGCAAGGAGATGGAGTAAGGATTGTTGGTCTCTGATGGTTCCCCCTTTTCTTCGAACCAATACATGATTTGCCCCGGCTTGCAGGCCGGGGCATCTTGGAAAAAAGCGGGGTTACGGGATCGAGTACGAGGTCAGGACGATGGTTGTGTCGAGCCCATCACCGGCTGAAATCGATTGGACCCAACCGATGCCGGGAGCATACCAACTATCGGTGGTGAAAACTATCGGCGCGACGGGCACAGAGATGCCCTGCGTGACCACCGTAATAGTGCTCATATACTGGCAGGTAACCTTCATGGCATCGAAAGTGCCTGCCGGGACAGAGACACTTTCCACTCCCGAGGCGCTGCAGGAGATCGAAGTATCATTGGTCGCGTCGGCAGTCATGCCGCTGGCGGTGACAGTTCCGGCAATGCTCACGGTCTGGGCCCAGAGGGTTCCGGCTTCCACCACCGCAGGAAGGGTCATGCCGCTCTGGGCGGTGGTCTGGAAATTGGCATCCATGGTGGTTGTCTGGACGGAAGCTGACGTACCGCTGACCGGGTCAAGGGATGTCAAATTTCCGGCATCGCAATTCCAAATGCCCGTACGGATCGTGCCAGCAGAGAAGGTATCCTGATCGGTAAACCCACTGTCGGTAACTTCAACGATCGAACGGGTGAACGTATCGTTGGTGGTGCCGGTCATATCGTAGGTCCATTGTGCGCCCGCCACGACCGGATAGAGCGGATTGGCGCATGGACCGGTCAACGCGGGTTCCACAGGTGTGGCGGTTCCCGAAGGGGCGCAACTGGCCAGAAGGAAGGCCAATATTGAAAGGGCAAGCGGGCGGACGAAAGTGTTGTTTTTGTACATAATTTATCCTATTTAGTTGGATTTGCTTTGATTATATTCCTTCTGGCGGGCAAAAAAGAACACTCGTTATCCCACTTTGGTTCTATGTTACTCCATTCAACCTTAAAAAGATTCTCCGGCTGGATTTTTTAATGCTGGTGCGCGGCTTTACTCGCACATACGTGCTATAATCGAATCGACCGTTCCTGTCTGCTCACAACTCGTAACTGGCCGCTTACAACTCGAATGTCCTTCGCCCACCTCCACGTCCACACGGAATATTCCCTGCTCGACGGCTTCTCGAACATCAAGAAGCTGGTGGCGCGCGCCAAGGAACTGGGCATGGACTCGCTGGCCATCACCGACCACGGTACGATGTATGGGGTGATCGAGTTCTACGAACAGGCCAAGCAGGCTGGCATCAAGCCTATCATCGGGGTGGAGGCCTACTTGGCTGCCCGCGGCATGAAGGACCGCGATTCGCAGGAAGACAAGAAATCCAGTCACCTGCTCCTGCTGGCTGAAAACCAGACCGGTTACCAGAACCTGCTCAAGATCGTCTCTGCCGCCCAGACGGACGGTTTCTATTATTTCCCCCGCATCGACAAAGACTTCCTCGCCAAACACGCCGAAGGGCTGATCTGCTCCTCGGGCTGCATGTCTGCCGAGGTGCCGCGCATGCTCGAACAGGGTCAGACAGACAAGGCCCGCCAGACCCTCGACTGGTATTACGACGTCTTCGGCAAGGATAACTTCTTCCTGGAACTCCAGGAACACAACATGCCCGACCTCCAGCGCATCAACAAGCAACTGCTGGAACTCGGCCCCCGCTACAACGCCAATTTCATCGCCACCAACGATGTCCACTACATCAACCGGTCGGACTCGCGGCTCCAGGATGTGCTGCTCGCCGTCCAGACCGGGAAACTGCTCAGCGACCCGGACCGGATGCGCTACGAACCCGAGTCCTTCTACCTGCGTTCCCCGGATGAGATGCAGGCCATCTTCGGTGAAGTGCCCGACGCGCTCTCCAATACCCTGCTCATCGCCCAACGCTGTGACGTAAACCTGTCGGTCAAAGATTACCGCCTGCCGGAGTTCCCCGTCCCCGATGGGTACACCGCCGAGACCTACCTGCGCCATCTTTGCAACGAAGGAGCGGCGCGCCGCTATGGGGACCGGGCTGACAGTTCCGAGGTCCGCACCCGGCTCGAATATGAGTTGGGCATCATCCATAACATGGGCTTCGATGCCTACTTCCTGATCGTCTGGGACCTGTGCCGCTACGCGTCCGAACACGGCATCTGGTATAACACGCGCGGTTCAGGAGCAGGGTCCATCGTTGCTTATACCCTGTTCATCACGCTGATCGACCCGCTTCACCACAACCTGCTCTTCGAGCGTTTCCTGAACCCGGGACGCATCTCGATGCCTGATATCGACCTTGATTTCCCGGATGACAAGCGCGCCGAAATGCTGAATTACACCGTCAACAAGTACGGCAGCGACAAGGTGGCCCAGATCATCACCTTCGGCACGATGGGTGCCCGCGCCGCCCTGCGGGATGTGGCGCGCGTCATGGACATCCCCATCCCTGAAGTGGACCGCATCGCCAAGTTGATGCCCAACGTGCCTGCCAAGGCCGTTCCGATCAAGGACATCATCGAGCACGACTTCAAGGAAGTGCCCGAACTGAAGGAGATCTACGAAGCGGGTGGACAGGTGCGCGAACTGATCGACACCGCCGCCGGGATGGAGGGCGTGGTCCGCAATGCCGGGACGCACGCCGCCGGGGTGGTCATCTCGGACAAATCGCTGATCGAATACCTGCCGCTGCACCGCCCCACCAACAACGCGGACGATACCCCGATCAAGACCGTCACCCAGTTCGAAATGGGTATCCTGGAAAAGCTCAAGATGCTCAAGGTGGACTTCCTTGGTCTCGCCACGCTAACCATCATGGCGCGTGCCTGCGAGTTGATCAAACAGCGGCATGGGAAAGAGTTCACCATCAACAACATTCCCACCGATGACCCGGAGACATACCAGTTCATCAGTCAGGGCAACACCCTTGGCGTCTTCCAATTGGAAGGCAGCGGCATGACCAAGTGGGTCGTGCAGATGAAGCCGCGCACGCTGGATAACGTCATCGCCATGGTGGCGCTCTTCCGTCCCGGCCCAATGGACTTCATCCCCGATTACATCGCCCGTATGCACGGCGAAGCGCCGGTGGAGTACCGCCACCCGGCCATGGAACCGATCTTCAACGATACCTACGGCATCCCGATCTACCAGGAACAAATCATGCGCGCCTCGGTGGAACTGGCCGGGTACACCCCGTCCGAGTCCGACGACCTACGCAAGGCCATTTCCAAGAAGAAAAAGGAAGAGATCGAGAAGCACCACGCCAAGTTCGTGGAGGGGGCGGTCAAGAAAGGCATGGAGCGTGACACTGCCGAGGCCATCTTCACCGACTGGGAAGAGTTTGCCCGCTACGGCTTCAACAAATCCCACGCCGCCGACTACGGTGTGCTCGCCGTCCAGACCGCTTACCTGAAACTGCACTACCCTGCCGAGTATATGACCGCCCTGCTCTCGGTGACCAAGAGCGAGACCGAGAAGATGGCGCTCTACGTCAACGACGCGCGTGCCATGGGCGTGACCGTCCTGCCGCCGGATGTCAACGCCGGGGATTGGGACTTCACCATCGAAGAACACGAAGGCAAGGCCGCCATCCGTTTTGGCCTGGGCGCCATCAAGAATGTCGGCGCCGGGGCGGTGGATGTGCTCGTCAAGGCGCGCCAGAAGGGCCGCTTCACGGACCTGAACGACTTTGCCCAACGCGCCGACCTGCGCGCCGTGGGCAAACGCGCCCTGGAATGCCTGATCAAGGTCGGTGCGTTGGATGGGTTCGGGTCACGCGCCGCCATGCTCGAAGGTCTCGACCAGATCGTGGCGGTCAGCGCCTCGCACTTCCGAGCCGCCGAGGCCGGGCAGATGTCGCTCTTCGGCGGTATGACCGGTGTGGCCGAGTCCATCCGCCTGCCCGTCGTCCCTGATGCCGACCGGCGCGAGACCCTCACCTGGGAACGCGAACTGATCGGCATGTTCATGGGCGAGCACCCGCTCACCCCCGACCAGAACGAGATCCGCCGGGTGGTGACGCACTACGCCAACACGCTTGGCGAAGCAGGGCACGAGGAACCCACGCGCGTGGTGGGCATGATCAGCGCCATCCGCCCACACCAGACCAAGACCGGCAAAATGATGGCCTGGGTGACGCTCGAAGACATGACCGGTCTGGTGGAACTCGTCCTATTCCCGCGCACCTGGGAGAAGTTCCAGTTCGCCCTCGAAGTGGGCGGCGTGATCGTGGCCGAAGGCAAGGTGGATGCCCAGTCCAGCCCGGCCAAGGTGCTGGTGGACAACATCCGCACCCAGATCAAGCTGACCGACCCCGCCCAGATGGCGCTCGAACCCCAGCGCCCCGCAGCAGGCCCTTCGACAGGCTCACCTGTGCCTGCGGTACAGACGCAAGCAGGGCAACGCCCGAAACCTGCTCCTGTCAAACCGGCTCCGTCCCCCCTGACGCAGTCGGGGGGAACCACAGGGGGGGTCAAACGCGTGGCCGAACCGAAACCCGCTTACCAACGTCCGGCTCCTCCCCCTGCGGACGAAATACCTGACCTCGACGATTTCGCCGGTCCGCCGCCGCCCGAAGACCCGCCCGACTGGGACATGTACGAACCCGCCAAAGCGACCTTCTCCGCCCCGGACCTGGTGCCGCACGAAGCCGACCTGCCGGAGGAAGAGCAGCCGGTGGTCGTCAGTCGCCAGTCGTCAGTGGTTGGTGGTCAGCCGTCGGTCGTCAGCGTTCAGCAGCCCGTGGTTGACACACCGCCTGTAGTGGAAGTCCCGGCTGTGAGCGTCCAATCGACAATCGTAAATCGAAAATCGACGATCATCCTGCCGACCACCGCCCCGGCTCCCGCCGAGGACCGCCCCCCGCAGATGGTGACCGTGGTCCTGCGCTCCACCGGGGACGGGCCGCGCGACATCCGCCGCATCCAGCGCCTGCACGGGATGTTTATCTCCTATCCTGGCAAGGACCGCTTCGCGTTCCAGATCTTTGAGGAAGGCAAGGGGCACCTGATCGAGTTCCCAAACGACACCACGCGTGCCTGCGCCGACCTGCTCAATACCATCCGCGGGTTGGTGGGGGAAGAGAACGTCCGCGTGGAGCCGATCACGTATCAGTAAACATGAAAGGAGCTATTATGGGGCCTACAAAGAATTATAAAGAAGCATTTGAAAAATCAAAATCAATAGTGAACTTCGTTCTTACCATCATTTTGATGGTGTTTCTAGTTGTGATACCACCAATATTTGGCTTCATGAAAATGCCCACTGAAATGGGAATAAGTATTCTTCCAATAGCAGTTGCACTGTTTTTTTTGAATCTCGATAAATTTAAACGATTTAAAGGAGCAGGAATTGAAGCACAGATGCAAGACGCGGTAAATAAAACATATGCTGCTTTGGAGCAATTGAAAGACTTGGCGATTGTTTTAGCAGAGCCTATCGTAGATACATTGGCTGTTTCGGGAAAACAGTTTCAATACATACACCTTAAATATAAGCTCGAAAATGTGGCAAAAATCAGCGATGCTTTGCGAAAACTTGGCGCGAGCGAAACTGAGATAAACAAAGCATGCGAAATAATTTACAAACGCATAATTTCCGATCATGTTAGAGTCATATTGAACTTTCTCAAAAAAGAGAATGCCGATAAGGGTGATTTATTTTCTGAAGATGAACAATGGGATTTGGTTGAATGGAATAATGTAAAAATTGAAAAATTTGTCAAAGATCATGCATTGGTACTCAATAATGATGCCATAGAATGGATAAAAGACCTAGAATATTTCCTTGCCAATAAAAAACTACGTCGAGAAGATAACTGGCAATCTTAGAATAAGCGTCAAAAAGGTACGGCTTTCGCTGTATGGAAAAATGATGTATCTGACCACATCGTTTGTAATCCGCTTCCTGGCATAACCATGCCAGGAAGTCTTGTTCTGTCAAAGGGCGACCATAAAGGTCGCCCCTACTGATGCTGACCATCTTTCCGGCATTGTTGTGTCAGGAGGATGGTCTATGATTTCCACTACCATCCTGAATATTCACCAGTACCAATTTCGTCCTTATGCGCTTTCCCGGGAATGTTATAATCTTTCTATCGTTCCGCATTCAGCGGAGAAATCAAACCCACCCCATTTCTCAGAAAGGAAATTCATCATGCAACAGAAAAAGTGGTTGACCGCACTCCTGCTCTCCTTCTTCCTGGGCGAACTCGGCATCGACCGGTTCTACCTGGGGTACACCGGCTTGGGCATCCTGAAGCTCATCACCCTCGGCGGCTTCGGCATCTGGTACATCATCGACCTCATCCTGATCCTCGCCAACAAACTGAAGGACTCCAAGGGCCAGGAACTGGCCAAGTAATTGCACAAAAAAATCCCGGTCGCAAGGCCGGGATTTTCATTTCCTGTAGAGACTCCTCATCTGAACACACCGTTCGCAATCAGCGTCCCGGCATAACAATGCCAGGGGGTCTTGCTTGATTTTTGCCATCACCACTTTGAACAGCATCGCGGACGGTACCGCCTGCACCAACGCTTTCCCGATCTGCACCTTGCGGGTGTATTTCTCCATGTCAGGGGCAACGGCTTCGAAACCCGCCGAGCAGCCCGGGAAATGCGGACATTCCACCACGCCGCGCGGCGTCAGCGCCCAGCGCACGAACGTGCGCCGCCCGGCCAATTTTTCGGCGTAGTGGATGCTGGTATTGACGGTATGGTTCACGCCCAGCAGGAGCACCCAGCCCCCGGCCTGCTCCAGCGCCCCGAGTGGGCCGAGCGGGTTGCCCATCGTCTGGGCGGCCAGGAATTTGTCGGCATGGATGCCCACGAACGACTGGATGGGA
Source organism: uncultured Anaerolinea sp. (assembly GCA_964598615.1). GTDB lineage: Bacteria > Chloroflexota > Anaerolineae > Anaerolineales > Villigracilaceae > UBA877. Next base: position 3,447 of record CAZRCR010000006.1, on the reverse strand, counting down.
TGGTCCGAGCGGCGGGCCTGCTTCAGGCGGCGCAGGGTTTCGGGGATGATGCCGATCAACCGGTCCACCGGCATGGACGGGGTGAAGAACTCGGCCATTTTGTTGTGGTCGGCCTCTGCGCCGTAGGTGATCCCGTTATCCGCCGGACCGGTCAGCGGGGTAAGCATCGTTTTGTACGTGAAGGCCGGGGCCAGCAGGGTCGGGAAGACGGTCGTCAGAGCGCGGGCCACATCCTCCGCGCCGCCTTCCACTTCGCCGAAGGCCGAGAGCGAGGCGTGAACGATGACCGGGGCTGTCCCCAGCCCCAGGTCGCGCAGACCGGTCAACAGGTCCCGCAGGCGGACGGTCATTGCCCGCAGGCCTCCAGCACGGCCTCTGCCGAGTCTGCCAGGTGGACGCGGATGCCGAAAGCAGATAGTTCCTCTGCAGCCGTCTTGACCATCGCCTCCAGCCCGGCTTTGCTGGCAAAATAGGCGGCGCGCTTCTCCGGACCCCTGGCCCGGTTGCCGAGATGGACGATGGTCCCGCCGCCTTTTTCTTTCATGATGCGCCCGGCGGACTGGGTGAGCAGGAATGCCCCGGTCAGGTTCACATCGAGGACGCGCACCCAGTCCCACTCGTCCATTTCGAGCACGGACTTCTGCGGCTCCACCTCGGCGCAGTTGACCAGGATGTCGATGTGCCCGAACTCGTCCAGCACCTGGTTGAAGAGACCCTGGATGGGCAATTTCTTGGCGATGTCGGTGACGTAGGTCTTGACCCGGACGCCGGTCGGCGCGACGCGGGCGGCGGTCTCGTCGAGGTTGATGGGGGTCACGTCGGCCAGGGCCAGGGCTGCGCCCCGGGCGGCGAAGAGTTCGGCCACGCGACGCCCGGTCCCTTTCCCTGCACCGGTGATGAGAACGATTTTGTCTTTGAGATCGGTCATGTCATTCACCATTCCCGCACACCACCACTTCATCCGGGGCGGTTTTGCCGTTGAGCGGAATGCCGAAGTAGGGCGAAGGATCGAGCGTATTGGCGATCTTGAGTTCGTTCTTGAAATGGCCTTCCGAATCCGAGAGCACGATGGAGAAATGGAGATGGACACCGGATGGATTGGCCGGATCGCCGGTGTAGTTGCCCTGGTAACCGAGCAGCGTTCCGGCTTCGATATAGACTTCGTTCGTCCCGGCAGGGAACTCGGATGAGATGAACGAGTTCCCGGACGGGTCGGCCATATGGGTGTAGTAGAGCCATATCTGGCGTCCCGGTTCGAGCGGGTCGGATGGGATGCGTATGATGACGGCAGATATCCAGGTTGGGTCGCGCGTCAGGTAACCGGGGTAAGCTGCCACCACCGGGGTCAGGCCCACTTCGGTGCCGCCGAAGATGTCCAACCCGGTGTGACGGTGCCCCGGGCGGAACGAGTCGTCCCACAGGTAGCCCACCAGCCCGTCGGTGGGCATCACGAACGGGGCATCGGGGGCGCAGCGGGTCCCGGCCTGTACCGCCCAGTCAGGATGGTCTTCCGGGTGACGTATCCATTCGAGGACACGGGCGGAACGCCCGGTGGTGTGGAACAGCGTATCGTACAGATAGAAGCCCACACCTGCCGCCACCCCAACAACCAGGATGGCAAAGAGAATGCGTCGATTCTTTTTCTTCATGGGCAGGATTATACCCGTCCATTCTTACAAAAATTCTACTTTTCGTTTTCGCTCCTCATACACTCCACCGGTATCATAAGCACAATTCAACCGACCAATTCCCGAAAGGATGATGAAAGATGACTTACTTTATTGCCCCTTACCCGTACCGCATGGCCCGCCGTCTGGCCCGCATGGCCGAATACGAACAGCCCCGCCACGATTTCACCCTGGCAGTCGATGTGCGCGAAGAGAACGACAGCTATCTGCTCCAGGCGCTCGTCCCCGGCCTGAAGGCCGATGACCTGAACATCCAGATACTCGAAGATGTGGTCACCATCGAAGGCGAATTCAAGGGCGACGAGAACGAGTACCTGATGCGCGAACTCCCGCACGGCTCCTTCCGCCGGACCCTGCGCCTGCCAGCCAGCCTCGACGCTTCCAAGGCCGAGGCAAAGATCGCCGATGGCGTGCTGACCCTGAGCCTGCCCAAGGCCGAGTCCGCCCGTCCGAAGACCATCAAGGTCGCCGTGAAATAAACGGACGCCAATTCCTCTCACGCGGGGCTGAAACCCGCGGAGGGTTCCACGCATCCTCTTCAAGTCGAGACGCCCGGATGGGCGTCTCGATGGTTATTCCGGCTCCCGCGGGGGAAACCGTTTTCAGGTACAATACCGCCATCCTGAACTTGGAGACCTGCTGTGCGAACCAAACTCGCCCTTTTCCTGCTTGCCCTTACCCTGCTGACTGCCTGCTCCGGGCGGGCCACCCCCGCCCCCGAACAGCCTACCGAGACCCCTGTCCCCACGGCCTCGCCCACTCCCTCCGCGCCGCTGGTGATCCTCATCGTCCCGGCTGACATGCCGCAGGACGAATCCAACCAGTACCAGACCCTCGTCTACAACCTGGCCCAGGCCAACGGGATGCGTTTCCAGGTGCGCAATACGCTGACAGTGGAAGAGTTGCAGATGGAACTGCCTGCCCTGAAGATCGTTGTGGCTGTGCCGCCGGACCCCGGTCTGGCTGCGTTGACGGCTGCTGCTCCCGATGTCCAGTTCCTGGCGGTCGGCATCCCCGACCTGGCCCCGGCCGCGAACCTGTCTTCCATCGGCTCCGGTGGGATCCCTGTCGACCAGCAGGCTTTCCTGGCCGGTTATATTGCCGGGGTTGTGGCTCCCGAATGGCGGGTGGGCCTGTTGACTTGGAAGGACACCGAGGATGGCAATGCCACTTGGACAGCTTTCATCAACGGTTTCCACTTCTATTGCGGCAAGTGCTGGGATGACAATTTCGCCTCGCCCATCTACGAATATCCGATCGTTGTCCGCGTGCCAACGGATGCTTCGGCGGGGGAATATGCCGGATATGCATCGGTGATGCGCCAGTACAATGTGCGGGCGGTCTTCGTTTCGCCCGGTCTGAATACGTACGATGTCATGTCCACTCTGGCTGGTGACGGGATCATGATCATCAGCGAGAGCGACCCGGAAGCTGGCGCCTTCGACTACTGGGTGACCGGCCTCCAACCCGACGCCATGTCTGCCATCGATGATGTCTTTTCCTCCCTCCTGCTGGGGCAGGGCGGCCAGATTGTGCCCACCCCGCTCTACCTGGCAGACACCAATACCAATCTATTGAGCGAAGCCAAGCAACGCCTGGTACTGGAAGTGCTGACCGGCTTGCAGAACGGGACGATCGGCACCGGCGTCACGCCGTAGTACATTGCATAATTGGGCAATTGCGGTATAATACCGCCTTGCCTGACGGGGCGTGGCGCAGTCCGGCTAGCGCGCTTGCATGGGGTGCAAGAGGTCCCGGG
>CAZRCR010000005.1:0-14153 GCA_964598615.1 uncultured Anaerolinea sp. | reverse complement strand
GGGGAATACCACATCGAGCTCGGTGAAGCGTTCCAGGATGGTGCCGTGGTTGGTGGGACGCAGGACATACAGCGCCGGTTTGGAAGAAGAATCCGGCAGGATGGTGCAGGGAGTGAGTTTGTGCAGTTCGCCTGCTTCGAACAGGGCGTGGGCATGGACACCGGTCAGCCATTGGCCGTCGTGCGTGATGCCGATCTCGAAGATCTCGTACCGGGCCGGGTCGAGCACGGACAGCACGGACTTGACCGATACGAGCGACACTTCGTGCTCGCCGGAACGTCCACCGAACAAGACTGCGATGCGGGTTTTCTTATCCATGCGTTTCACCATTCACCAATGATCTCGATCTCGGGTTCCAACCGGATACCAAATTTTTCAAGGACGGTCTTCTGCGCCAGTTCAAGCAGGGCTTTCATATCTTCGGCGCGGGTGTTGTCGGTGTTGATAAAGAAGTTGGCATGCTGGGTGCTGACCTCGGCATTGCCGATTCGTGTGCCTTTCAGACCGGCGGCTTCGAGCAGGCGTCCGGCCTTGTCGCCTTCGGGGTTCTTGAACATCGAACCCATGCTGGCGCCCGGCGGCTGGGTGCGGCGGCGGCGTTCGGAATTCTCGGCCATTTTGGCAAGGATAGCTTCCTTGTCGCCGCGGCGCAGACAGAGCTTGCAGCCAAGCAGCAGGGCATCGGGACGTTCCCGCTTCAGCACGCTGGTGCGGTAGCCGTAGCCCATCTTCTCCACCGGCCAGGACTCGCGTCCGTGACGGAACATCAGGTCTACAGACACCAGACTGGTGGAGATCTCGCCGCCGAAGGCCCCGGCGTTACCGTATACTGCCCCGCCCACGGACCCGGGGATCGACGCGGCCCACTCGAGACCGGTCAGTCCGAGACGGGCGGCGCGCTGGGCGATATCGTTCATCGTTGTCCCGGATTCAGCGTAGACGGTTGGTTCCTCGGCCTGGCTGTCGAACCTGACCAGCCGCGCCCGGTTGAGCAGTACCATGCCGCGCACGCCCTTGTCGCTGACCAGCACGTTCGATCCGCCACCCAGCAGAAGGAAAGGAACGTTCAACTCCCAGAGTTTCGAAGCGGCTTCCACGACCTCTTCCGCCGAGCGGACAACCATCAGCGCGTCGGCAGGGCCGCCGATGCGGGCGGATGTGTACGAAGCCAGCGGAACGTTTTCCTGCAGGCGGTCGCCGAAGAGTGTGCGGAGCGAGTCGAGCGTGGCGGGTGTCAGCATACGATGCTTATTTCTTATCCTTCAGGTGGGCGATCAACTTCTTGACCGGCACTTCCATCTCGCGGCCGGGTTTGTTGGATTTGTGTCCAGCCTTGCTGCGGTCCGGATCGGGAGATGGCACATCGCCCAGTACCAGGCGCAGGGGCGGCAGGCCCATTACATCGCTTTCGTAGACACGTTTTTTCTCAGCCATTTTCAGCCTCCTTCAAACGGGTCAGCACTTCCGCACTGACCTGATCGGCATCCCCGGCGGAAAGGACCAGCAATACGTCTCCGGGGCGGAGATTGGAAACCAGATGATTGCTTACGTCTTTCAACCCGGCAATGAAATGTGCCGAGGGATGTTGCATGGCATCCACCACCTGCTTCGACGAGAAATCCTGCTTGGGCTCGCGGGCGGCATAGATCTCGGTGACAACCACCTCGTCCGCGTCGGGGAAGGCGGCGGTGAAATCGTCGAACAGGGTCTGGGTGCGCGAGTAAGTGTGTGGCTGCCAGACGGCCCAGATGCGGCGGGACGGGTAACGCGTCCGCGCGGCGGACAGGGTGGCGCGGATCTCGGTGGGGTGGTGGGCGTAATCGTCGATGACGGTCACCCCGTTCGTCTCGCCGCGGACCTCGAACCGGCGTCCGGAACCCTTGAACTCGCCCAGCGCCTTGGCGGCAGTTTCCAGGTCCAGGCCAAGCAGGTGGGCCACGGTCAGGGCGGCCAGGGCATTGCGGACGTTGTGCTTGCCAGGCACCTGGAGTTCCACTTGCACGGGGTTGCGTACCACCACGGCGGTGAAGGTATAGCCACCTTTCTGGTTGGGCGAAAGGACGGTGGTGAAGACCGGCAGGGTGTTGGTGCCGCTGTCAGTGGTGGGACGGATGGCGTAGGGCAGCACCTTCTTGCCCATCTGTTCGGCTTCGGTGATCAGCAGGCGGGCGCCCAGGTCTTCAGCGCAGGCCACCAGCGTCCCTCCGGGGGCGAGGCGGATGACGAACTCGCGGAAGGCGGCCCGGAAATCCTCGGGAGTGGGATAGCAATCGGGGTGATCGTGCTCCACATTGGTGACCACTTCGATGGCGGGTTTCAGGCCCAGGAACATGCGGTCGTACTCATCCGCTTCGATGACAAAGGCCTGGCCCTTGCCCGCCCGGGCGTTGACGCCCAGGTTGGCGATCATGCCGCCCACGATGAAGGTCGGGTCCTGGTCAAGAGCGGAGAGCATCCAGGCAATCATGGAAGTCGTTGTGGTCTTGCCATGGGTTCCGGCGATGGCGATGCCGGTTTTGCCTTCCATGAGACTGCCGAGGAAGTCCGCCCGCTTGAGCACCGGGATGCCGAAGGCACGCGCAGCGGTCACTTCGGGGTTATCGTCGGGGATGGCGGAGGAACGCACTACCAGGTCGGCGCCGCGGATATTCTCCGAGCGATGACCGATGTGGATGGTCACGCCCGCAGTTTCCAGGTCACGCGTGAACGGACTTTCGGCGCGGTCAGAGCCGCTCACCGTGTGTCCCATTTCGAGCAGGACACGGGCGATGGCCGAGAGACCAGTTCCTCCGATGCCGATCAAGTGGATGCGTGTCATATCGTTTCTAGATGAACACCACAATTACGAAGATGAAGGCCAAAACGACCGCGAAGTAAATGGCCGGGATGCCGAGCAGGTTGGGGGGCATGTACTTGAGCATGTTCATCGCTGTTATGCCCATCTGGGTGGCGGTATCCGGGCGGCTGATGATGGAGAAGGGATACCCGGCCTTGTCGATGTAGAACCACAGGGTTCCCACGATGAGATAGCCGTTCAGCCCGCCCAGGATCACGCCCAGCAGGATGTCCTGGAGTTTCTCGCGGTTCATCTTGGCGGCGAAACGCGGGATATTGGGAGTCTGATAGCCAAAGAAGACCAGCAGAACGAGGATGATGGCATGGAACCAGAAGTACAGGTTCGGGCTGTCTCTTTGCAATACATCGCGGATGAACGGGATGTAGTTATTGAGCAGGGTGCTGAAGGTGAGCGCCAGGATGACGCTGAACACAACCAGCAGTTCCCGCGCCCAGCCGCGCATTCCGCCGATGATGGCGAACAAGACAACGTACATCCAGAAGACAACAGTCAGGCTAACCACGGTGTTATCTCCTCTCCCCGGCGAGACCAAGCAGCAGTTTGCCGATCTCTGCAGCAGCATCGGGGTGGGACAGGGCTTTCACGGCTTTCCGCATTCCGTCCAACCGGTCAGGGTCTCCGAGCAGGCTTTGCACGGTGGGCAGGAGCTGCGTGGACAAGTTCTGGTCTTCCACGATCACCGCCGCCCCGTTTCGGACAAGGTAGTCGGCGTTGACCTTTTGATAGCGCCAGGCGTAAGGATACGGCACCAGGATGGATGGCAGGCCGAAGTAGGGATACTCACCCAGCGTGGATGCCCCGGAGCGGGAGATGACCAGGTCGGCGGCGGCCATTGCTGCCCCCATCTCTTCGTGCAGATACGGGAAGGGATGGTAACGCGGGTTGTTCAGTGCCCCGGCCCGGGCTTCGATGTCCGGCCAGTCCAGTTCGCCGGTGACGTGAACCACCTGCGCCATTTCGAGCAGGTTGGGCAAGCTGGCAAGGATGGCTGTATTGAGCGATCGCGCGCCCTTGCTCCCGCCCCATACGAGCAGAACGGGGGCATTGTTGTCCAGTTTGAGGGCGCGGCGTGCTTCGGTGCGCGTCCATCGGCTGAACTCGGCGCGTACCGGGTACCCGGTAAGGGTAATGCGCCCGGGGCGGTTGAAATAAGCGAAAGAGTCTTCCTCGGTAACGGCGATCCGGTCGGCAAAGCGGGCCAGGGTCTTGAGCGCCAGCCCGGGTTCGATGTCAGGGACGTACAGGGCGGTCGGGACCTTCATCCCGGCCAGCGCCATCGGGACGGCTACATACCCGCCGGTGAAGAACAGTACGTCGGGTTTGAACTCGCGCAGGATGCGGCGGGCCGCGAAAACGCCGCGCGTCAGCCGCCAGACATTGCCCGGCAGGGTGCGCAATCCAACACCATGGACCCCGGCGGCAGGGATGGCTTTAAACGGAATACCGGCCCGCTCCACGAGCGCGGCCTCCATTCCGCCTTCGCCACCCACCCAAAGGACTTCAGCGTTCGCGCGAATAGCTTGCAGGACGACGAGTGCGGGATAAACCCCGCCGCCGGTCCCGCCGGCGCAGATCAACAGACGCACCGTAAGACCTCCGTTCTTGAGATTCAGTCGGTTCTGTAACCGCCGCTGCCGGGGCTTTCTGCCCCGACTGGCGGGAAATGCCGATCAGGATGCCGATGGCTGCCAGGGACGAGATCAGGTTCGATCCACCTGCACTGATGAAGGGCAGGGCGTTCCCGGCGAAGGGCAGCAGGCCGACCATGACGGCCATATTGATAAGAGCTTCGATGGCGATCCAGAAGGTCAAGCCGCCGGCGAGCACACGTCCCAGTTCATCGGGAGCACGTGAGGCGATCTTCAGCCCGCGCCAGACAAACACACTGTACAGGCCGATCAGGAGTACTGCGCCGAAGATGCCCAGTTCCTCCACGATGACGGCGAAGATGCTATCGGTAGCTGCGAACGGCAGGCCGATCAGTTTGGTGCTGGCCTGACCGATTCCAACCCCGAAGAGCTTGCCCTTGAAGATGGACTCGAGGGACCACAGCACATGGTCGCTGGATTGCAGCGGGTCCTTCAACCCGGCCAGATAATAACCCAGGCGGTCGCGTCCGGTGGCGCTGATGTTGACCACGATCCACCCGGCTACCAGGGCCACCACCGAGAGCAGTACGATCTGCTTCAGGTCGCCGCCAGCCAGGAAGAACAACAGTCCGCCGAGGATGAAGATGGTCATTGCCGCGCTCAGGTCGGGCTGGCGGTAGATGAGGCCGCCCACGATCCCCAGGATGGTTGCCAGCGGGATCAATCCCAACTGCACGTTATGCAGGTATTCGCGTTTGCTGTAGAGCCAGACCGAAAGGTAGATGACCGTAACCAGTTTGGCCAATTCCGAAGGCTGCACCGAGCCGCCGAAGAAGGCGCGGATGGCACCCAGACGCTGGTCGCCGGTCAACAGCACGGCCACCAGCAGTACCAGCGTTACACCCATCATCGGAACGGCCAGTTTCTGCCACAGGTGGTAGTCGAGCCGGGAGAGCACGAACGCTGCCAGCGAACCGACCAGCACCCACAGCAGTTGTTTATTGAAGATATACGTGGGCGAGCCATAGTTCAACAGGGAAAAGTCGGTGCTGGCCGAATAGAGCATCAACAACCCGAAAATGCACAGGGCAATGATGGTTGCCAGCAGGATCAGGTCACCGGCTGAAAGACGGACGCGCACTTTCGGCGTTCCGGGCGCGGGGCGTGCAGACTGGTTTACGAAAGTTCCGATACCCATTTTCGAAAAGCCTCTCCACGTTCTTCGAAATCGCGGAATTGATCAAAACTGGTGCCGCCAGGCGAGAGCAGGACAATATCACCCGGACTGGCGACTTTGGCCGCTGCATGGACGGCTTCTTCGAGACCCTTGCAGCGCTCAATCGTTTGCGGGCGCGGACCGGGAGCCTGTTTCGCAAAAACCCCGGCGATCTTCTCAGCTGCTTCGCCGAAGAGCACCACGTGGTCGACGCGTTCGGCACACAGGGCGGCCAGGTCTTCCCAGGGCAGGTCCTTGTCGCGTCCGCCCAGCAGCAGGACGATCGGTTCGGTGAAAGAGCGAATGTCGGCCATGGTCCGCTCGGGGGCGGTAGAGATGGTGGCGTTGTACCACTGGGCGCCGTTCCATTCACGGACGAATTCCAGCCGGTGGGCCACGCCGCGGAACTCCTCGGCAGCCTCCAGCATGGCATCGAAGGGGAAACCGGCAGCATCGCCAATGGCGAAGGCGGCCAGCATGTTGAGAATGTTGTGGTCGCCGCGCAGGTGCACCTGGTCACGGCGTAGCAGGGGCATGTCCACATCCCGTTCGCGCAGGTGCAGGATGCCGTCAGCCAGGAAAGTACCGTTCTGCCCGGTGGGGAGTTTGCCGAATCCGAAGGATGCCAGTTGCCCGTGGACACGTTTGCGCAGGTTCCACGAACCGGCGTCGTCGCGGCACAGCACAGCCGTATCGTTGGCGGACTGGAAATCCAAGATGCGCTGCTTGGCGGCGATGTAGGCTTCCATCGTCCCGTGGCGGTCGAGGTGGTTGGGTGTGATGTTCATCACGGCGGCGATGACAGGGGAGATGGTCATCTGTTCCAACTGGAAGGACGAGATCTCCAGGATGGCGATGTCGGACTCGGTCATCTCATCCCCGTAGTTCAGGAGCGGGTCACCAATGTTGCCGCCAATATAGGCTTTCTGACCATAAGCGGCCTTGGCCATATTGCCGACCAGCGTGGTGGTGGTGGTCTTCCCGGCGGAACCGGTGATGCCGATGGTGGTCTTGCAGGGTGCAACTTCCATGAAAATCTGCGTATCATTGGTCAGCGGCAGGCCGCGGCGGATTGCTTCCACCACCATCGGGTTTTCCAGCGGGATGCCGCCCGAGATGCAGACCACATCGGTCGTGTCGAGAATTTCGATTGGATGGGCGCCCAGCACCCAGGTCACGTTCGTGTCGGCCAGAGCGGACCGGGCGGCGGTCATCTGCTCAGGAGTGCGGCGGTCGTTCAGGGTCACGACTGCGCCGTGGCGCGCCAACCAGCGCGCCGCCGCCAGCCCCTGACGGGCCGCTCCGAGGATGAGTACGCGCTTGCCAGTCCAATCTTTCATCATTGTTCCTAGATAAACGCCAATCCGATGCCGAGCATGGCGCCCAGCAGACCGATCAACCAGAAACGCTGCACGATCTGGGTTTCGCTCCAGCCGAGCAGTTCGAAGTGCAGGTGCAGGGGAGCCATCTTGAAGAAGCGGCGTCCCTTGGTGAGTTTGAAATAGAAGATCTGGATCACGTCGCTCAGGGCTTCTGCCACCGGAATGATGGCAACGATGGGCAGGATGCCCCATTGGCCGGTCATCAGGGCGATGACGGCGATCGTGCCACCCAGGGCCAGTGCCCCGGTGTCACCCATAAACAACTGCGCTGGGTGTACGTTGAACCACAGGAAGCCGAACAATGCGCCGACCATTGTGAAGCAGAAGCGGGCGATGAACACCTGCCCCTGGAAGAGGGCAACACCGCCATAGGCAATAAAGATGGTGGCAGAGATCAATCCGGCCAGCCCGTCCAGCCCATCGGTGAAGTTGACGGCATTGGTCATGGCAACGATCACGAAGGCGGCGATCGGCACGTAGAGCCAGCCGAGTTCGACCTCTCCCTGGATACCGGGCAGGTACAGGTCGTCCACTTTCAACATGTATTTGAGCACCCAAGCCAATCCGATGGCAAGCACGATCTGCGCCAGGAATTTGGTGCGGATGCGCATGCCCTGCCCCTTGCGTTTGCCGCGGATGCCCTGCCAGTCGTCGATCATGCCGAGCAGGCCGTAGCCGAGCATGGCCAGCAGGGGGACCAGCACTGACTGGCCGAGGATCCTCATGCCGATCAGGCTGGCAGCATTCAGGAGCACGGTCACCAGCGCCACTGGCAAGATGAACATCACGCCGCCCATGGTGGGAGTGCCCATCTTCGTGAAGTGTTTACCGGGCTCTTCCACGCGGATGAGTTTGCCAATCTTGAAGTGGCGCAGGATGCGCAGGAGCGGCCCGCCCCAGATGACGGCCATCATAAAGGTGAGACCGGCCAGGCTGAGAGCAAGGGAAGCATCTGTCATGAGGAAATCTCCAGGGCGGCCACGATGCGGTCCATGCGGATGCCGTGCGAACCTTTCACCAGGACCACGTCTTTTTCGTTTAGGGTTTTGCCGAGGTGGGCAATGGCTTCGTCAGTGGACTCGCATTCCGTTACATTGCCAGACCTCAAGCCTGCCCGCCGCGCCGCAGTCGCAATCATATGCCCACGCGTTCCTACTGTTACTAGAGCGTCGGCCACCTGGGCGGCGCGCAGGCCGACCATTTCGTGCCCCTGCTTTTCGTAGGGACCCAGTTCCAGCATATCGCCCAGCACGGCCACCTTGCGGCCCTCGAGTTCGGCCAGCAGGTTGAGGGCTGCCAGCGTGGACTCGGGCGAGGCATTATAGGTATCGTCGAGCAGGAGCGCCCCGCTCTGACTGCGAACCGCTGTCAGGCGCAACTGCGCCTGACCCTGGCGAAGACCGTCCATGATCTCCTGCCAGGTCAGCCCGTCGGCCAGGCCGACAGCAGCGGCCCGCAGTGCGGTGTGGACGGAGTGTTGTCCGATCATCGGGACGCGCACATGCAGGGTCTCTTTGCGGTAGTGCAGGCGGAAGCGGATGCCTTCCAGCCCCATGCCTTCCACTTCGTCGGCCCACAGGTGGGCAGCAGGATCAAGACCGTAGAAGAAGACGCGCGCTTTGGTCAGATCGGCCATCTTACGGACGAGTTCATCGTCGTAGTTGAGCACGGCTACCCCATCCATGGGCAGGGCCTGTACGAGCTCGGATTTTCCGCGGAAGATGGCTTCCTGCGATCCGGCTCGTTCTGCATGAACGGTGCCGATGTTGGTGACCACGCCGATGCTCGGTCTGGCGATCCGGCAAAGGAAATCGATCTCGCCGGGAACGTAGAATCCCATTTCGAGCACGGCGCGTTCATAGCCGTGGCCGAGACGGAGAATGGTCAATGGCAGACCGATTTCGTTATTCATGTTGCCGGGGCTTTTCAGCGTGCGGTAACGCTGGCTGAGCACGTCGGCAATGGTCTCTTTCGTGGTGGATTTGCCCACACTGCCGGTGATGCCCACCACGGTCAGATCCAATTTGGTGCGCCAGAAGCGGGCGATTTGCTGCAGGGCGGCCAGGGTGTCGGTCACCAGCAGGCAGGTGGGGGATTCATCATCGGTTGGCAGCGCGACAGGCTTTTTCGAACGCAGATCGAGTGTTCGGCAGGAGCCGGGGAGTTCTTTTTGGACCAGAGCAAAGGAAGCCCCGCGTTGGAAGGCGTCGGTTACGTAGTCATGCCCGTCCACTCGTTCACCGGGGATGGCCACGAACAGGCCGCCGGGGATAACCTGGCGCGAGTCGATGGCCGCCTCGGTGATGACCAGATTGGACTGGGGACGGGTATTGGTCAGGGCTTCGATTACGTCGGCAAGAGTGAGCATGTCACCTCAGCGCCCGGTACTCTGGAGACGAACGTAGTCGGGCGGGATGTTGAGCAGGGTAACGACCTTTTCGACCACCTGGCGGAAAATCGGGGCGGCTACGATGGACGCCGCCTGTTCGCTTTGCGGTTTTTCCAGCCAAACATAAACAAGGAATTGCGGGTCATCCACGGGGCCCCACCCGATGAACGACGCGTTGGTCTCGTTCTCATCATAACCATATTGAGTGGGGACCTGCGCCGTGCCGGTCTTCCCGGCGATGCGATAGCCAGGGAGCAGGGCATCGGAGGATTCGACCTCGAGGGCGTTGGCGAGCATTTCGCTGATGGTGTGGGCCGTGTCGGCGGTGATGGGCGTACCCACGATCTGCGTGGACATGTTGCTCTGGCGGCCGTTCTGTACCTGGGCATACAGCAGGTGCGGGTAAACCATTTGCCCGTCATTGGCGAGAGCGGAAGCGGCCATGACCATCTGGATGGGCGTGACAGCCACACCCTGACCAAAGGCATTGGTGCCCAGGTCCACCGGGTACCAGTCTCCGTCGCCGGGGAGTTTCAGCCGGCCGGAGGTTTCCCCGGCCAGGTCGATGCCGGTCAGATGACCGAGACCAAAGCGCTGCATGTAGGTGTAGAACTCATCGTTGCCCATTTCGCTCGAAACCCAGGCGAGGCATACGTTGAGCGAATTTGCCAGACAGCCGGTCATATCCTGGTACCCCCAGGCGCTGCGGTCCCAGTTGTAGATCTCTGTTCCGCCTACCACAATGACGCCGGTGTCGAGGTAAGTTGTCCCGGATGTGACTGTTCCATCATCAAGGGCGGCGGCCATAGTCAGGATCTTGACCACCGAGCCGGGTTCGTAGGACTGGCTGATGGCCCGGTTGAAGGGGGTTTCCCCGGGGAAGACTTCGCCGATCGAGCGATAGTCATTCAGGTCGATGCGCGGAGTGGACGACATGGCCAGGATCTCGCCGGTGTGCGGGTCCATCACGACGATCGTGCCGGAAGACGCACCGGTATCGGACAGGGCTTCGTCCAGGATCTCTTCCACAGACGCCTGGAGTTCGCGGTCGATGGTCAGGATCAGGGTCTGGCCGGGATCAATGCTGGGATATTCGTAAGCCAGACGCGGGTCGGCTGGAACGAGCAGGGTGACGGGCATGCCGGCCAGCACGCTGTCGTATTTTTCCTCGATGCCGAGATAACCGTGATTATCTTCGGTCACGAACCCCAGGATGTTGGATGCCAGGTCGCCTTCGGGGTAACTGCGCGCCAGGTGGGCGCTGAAGGCCAGGGCTTCCAGATTCTTGCCGTTCGGGTCATCACGGGATGCATCCTGGAGGTTTCGCAGCAGGTCCACTTTTTCGGCGGACACGAAATCATCGAGCATCATATACGTGGCGCCGGAAGGCAGGACGGCAAGCCGGGCGTAGATCTCTTCCATGTCCAGCCCCACCATCTGGGCGGCCAGGAGCACGGTGTTCATGTCGGGTTCCATCGTCAGGTCCACGCCCACTTCGTAGACGGTCTTGTTCCCGGCCAGCAGGTGACCGTTGCGGTCGTAGACCTCGCCGCGTGCCGGGTAGAAGGTCTTCCAGAGATAATCTCCCTGACCGATGATGCCTTCCACCTCGGGGCTGTTCTGGATACGGACGATCTGGACGAGGATGGCCAGACCGATCAGCCCGAGCAGGCAGACAGTTGTGAGATAACGCCAGATGTTTTGTTTTTTCATGGTTGCCCTCCCGTCGAAGCAGAGGCGGCAAGTTTGCGGGTGAGCCAGTCGAACAGGGTCTCGGTATAGGTGGGGAGCAGGATGGGGGTTTCTGAAACGGCGCTGTTCGTGTCCGACATGTCCACCGGCGTTGGCGCGCTGTAGCCGGTCACGTAGACATAGGTGATGTCCTCGGCGTTTGCAGCGTGGAACCCAAGCGCCAGTGCGCGCTGTTTCATGGCATCCACAGAGGTCAATCCGGCCAGTTGTGTTTCCAGGTCCGCGTTGACGCGCTCGCCTTCGGCGATGTCATTCTCCAGCATCTGGATCTCGCGTCCGGCCACGGCGGTACGGACGGTCACATTCAGGTAGAGCGCCGCCACCATGGTCACCAGAACCACACCAAGCAAAAAAAGGCCAATCCACTGACGTTGCACACGCCAGGGGGCCTGACGAACTTTGGAAACGAGCCGGTTTACGTTGTCCATTGTGTTGTCCGTTATACGTTATCGATATCGCTGTGCTTGAGGTTGCACCTCCGTTCCGAGCCAACACCCATTGGCTTGCTCCCCGGAGAGCGGGGACTTTGTTACAATTTCTCAGCGACGCGCAGTTTGGAACTGCGGGCGCGGGGATTTTCTCTGGTTTCTTCCTCCGTCGGCACGATCGGCTTTCGGGAGATTTCCTTGATGCTTGCTTTATGCCCGCAAGTGCAGACCGGTTGGCGGGGCGGGCAGATGCAATCTTTGCTTTCCAGCCGGAAGAACTCTTTGACGAGCCGGTCTTCCAGCGAGTGGAAGGAGATGACTGCCAATCGTCCACCCGGACCGAGAGCCTGCACCGCCAGCGGGAGGATTTTCTCCACCGAGTCCAGTTCGCCGTTGACGGCGATGCGCAGGGCCTGGAAGGTCTGCGTGGCCGGGTGGTGGGGGCCGCGTCGGCCCATCGCTCGCTCGATGACGGCAGCCAGGTTCAGGGTCCCGGTGATGGGACGGGCCGCCACGATGGCTTTGGCGATGCGCCGGGAAGCGGGTTCCTCTCCGTAGCGGTAGATCACATCGGCCAGTTCCTGTTCCGTCCAGATGTTGACGATCTCCTCGGCGGTCAGCGGGTTCGAAGGGTCGAAGCGCATGTCCAGCGGGCCGTCGTTCAGAAAGGAGAAGCCGCGGGTGGGGGTATCGAACTGCATGGACGAGGCGCCCAGGTCGAGCAGGATGCCGTCCACCGAGTCCCAGCCAAGGGCGGCAAGTTGTTCGGGCAGGCTGGTGTAGGGGGCCTTCTTTAACCACGCACGCTCCCCAAAGGGAGCGAGTCTCTGGCGGGCCAGTTCGAGCGCTTGCGGGTCCACATCCAGGCCGAGCAATTGGCCTCCGGGCTCGCTCCCCGCGAGCAGACCGGCGGCGTGACCGCCTGCGCCGAGCGTGCCGTCCACGTAGCGGCCTCCGCTTTTCGGGCGTAAAGCGTGTATAATTTCTTTGTAAAGTACGGGTTGGTGCGGCAGGGCCATGTCAGCGGGTCGAAAGAGTGAGCGTAGCGAAGCGCTGTTCGTTGGTGGCAGGGTCCTGCAGTTTTTCTTCTTCGGCTTGCCAGTTGGCGGGCGACCAGATCTCGAAGTAATCGCCCAACCCGACCAGAACGGCTTCCTCTTGCAAACCTGCACGGTCGCGCAAGTTCTGCGGAATGAGGATGCGCCCGGCGCTGTCGAGATTGGCCTGTGAGGCGTTGCCGAGGATCATGCGCTGCAGGGCGCGGGTGCTCGGGTCGGTCATGTTCATCGCCATCAGGCGGTTGTAGATCGTTTCGAAGGCCGTGGTGGTGAGGACCATCAGGTTGTTGTCCAGCCCCTGGACGACGAAAGCGCCGTCAGCGAGCGGTTCCCGGAACTTGGCCGGGACCGTCAGGCGGCTCTTATCATCGAAGGAGTGACTGAACTGACCTAAGAACATATGTTCTTCTTTCTCCATTAAACCGGAACGCCGGGGTAGATACCGGCGTCCCACTTCGTCCCACTTTCTCCCACGGACAGGCTTATTTTAGCATATTTGAGGTGGGATTTACAAGTAGTACTTTCGTTTCGGAAATTATTCTTTCATTACAGGATTCCCATGCCCCCTCGCATCAATTTACTCTCTTCGCCCAACTGGGTTGACTACGAGCTGCTCGACAGCGGCGATGGTTTGAAACTGGAACGCTTCGGACCATACACGTTCGTCCGCCCGGAAGTACAGGCGTTATGGACCCGCAGCCTGCCCGCTTCGAAATGGGAGTCAGCCCACGCTGTTTTCATCCCGACTGCCGAGGAGAGCGGGGGGCATTGGCAGAACAAAAAGAAAGTTAATGAATCATGGCTCATGGAGTATCCCCTACCCCCCTTACATCCCCCCATTTCGGGGTTCGGAAATGGGGGGACCGGAGGGGGGCTGAAGTTCTCCGTCATGACCACCCCAGGGCGGCATTTGGGCGTTTTCCCGGAATGCGCTGCCCACTGGGATTGGATGGCGGAAGCCATAAAAAGCGAAAAACAAGAAACGAAACGAGATGTGCAGGTGTTGAACCTGTTCGGCTATACCGGCCTGGCTTCGCTGGCGTGTGCGGCGGCCGGGGCGAAGGTGACCCACGTGGATGCCTCGAAAAAGTCCGTCACGTGGGCGCGTGAGAACCAGTCGCTTTCCGGGCTGGCTGATAAACCCATCCGCTGGATCGTGGACGATGCGCTCAAGTTCGTGGAGCGTGAAGCCCGACGCGGGGCCAGGTACGACGGCATCTATCTCGACCCGCCCAAGTTCGGGCGCGGACCCAAGGGCGAGGTATGGGAGGTCTACAAATCGCTGCCGGAATTGCTGGCGGCCTGCCGGTCGGTGCTGGGCGATCATCCCTTGTTCGTGGTGTTGACCGTGTATGCCGTGCGTGCCTCTGCGATCCACTTCCAGTATGCACTCGAAGAGATGATGAAAGGCTTCAGCGGCACGGTGGATTGCGGCGAACTGGTGACCGTGGAAAAGTCCGCCGGGCATTTGCTGTCACAGGC
>CAZRCR010000004.1:12556-14930 GCA_964598615.1 uncultured Anaerolinea sp. | reverse complement strand
GGTGGAGACGCGCATATCGCCCAGGAAGATGGTGGCGGTTTGTACCTGGGCCACATCTTAGAGGTAATCTACGAAAGAGAAATCGTTATTGAACAGGTAAATGGTAACCACAGCCCCCACAGGCTGGTTGAAGTCGTTGTTCAGCGGGTAGACACTGGTCAGCGCCAATCCGGCGGTACCTTCGCGTTCATCGAACGGGACAGGCGCATCCTGTGGTGTTTCCACAAGCGGTACCAGCGCCTGGTAATCCAGGTGTATTTGCCGCAGGAACTTGGTCGGAATGACCTCGGTGCCCGAGAGGGCAGTGTTGTTTTGCAAGGCATCCGAGACGATGGGCAGGCTGGCCCAGTTGCCATCGGTGAAGGGCAGGGAGAGGCCGCCGTTCGTGGTGTAAACGTGCCCCACCAGGATGTTCCCATCCCGGTCCAGGATGATAATCGCCTGTGACCCTGTCAGGGTGGAGACGGAGATCTTGCGGCTGACAACACTGTCGATCACGTCGAAAGCGGCTTCATCCCCTTCCAGGGCTGCGTCGATGTTGACGATGATCTCGGTATCGAGCGAAGTGCGTTCGCCGATATCGATCACTTCGTTTAGTTTTCCATCATACAGGCCAGTGGTGACGTCCATATCCCGCGCCACCCGATCCGACTGGGCGCTGGATAGATAATTGTCGATCACCCTGGATACCACCACGGTATTCAGCACACCGGTCAGGATTGCCACCAGCCCGAAGGAGATGGTCAGGACGACCAACATGCGTCCCCCAAACATTTTTTGTACGATATGTTTCATAGACAGCCTTCCCAGGAAATCCGGCAGGGGAGGAACTTGTTCCTCCCCATCACGGCCATCTTACCAAACAATTACACTTTCTGGCGTTCCAGGATCCAGGTCACTTTGCGGATCAGGTCATCCGGGTCGACCGGCTTATCCACGAACAGGTCCACGGGCAGGTAATCGATGTCCTGCTCATAGTGCAGTGGGGTGGTGCTGTGGATGGCGGTCATCATCAGGATCGGGATGTTCTTGTATTGCCGCAGTTCCGAAGCCGGATCGGGGCTGTGGAGTTTCAGGGCCAGTTGGAAGCCAGCCGTATGGGTCTCCATCATTACATCCAGAATGATCATGTCGGGATGCTCGGCCTTGACCTTCTCCAGGCCTGCCTCGCCGCTGTTGGCCGAAATGACCTGGTGCCCGGCGCTTTCGAGCGTCATGCGTACTGCGGTGACGATATCCACATCATCGTCCACAATCAAAATCTTAGCCATATCTTCGTTTCCTTTCTTTTACAATGTTTTGAATTTTATCCATATATCGGGAGACTTGCTCCCGGCCTTGCCAGGTTTGCGTTCCCTTTCATCCGCGTCGGACCGGGAACCTGCTACCGTTTCGATGGGTCAGCGCAACTCCTCCCAGCGCAGGGATCGTTCCCAGCCTTCCACCACGTTACGGGTTTGCACGGAGCGTTCCATGCCAATGTGTTCGGTGAAGGCGCCTGCCATGCTGACGGGAACATCCTTGAGAAGGTGCCCTACTGTCAGGCGCAGGGATGCAGACAGGTTGCGCTCGCCCGGAGTGCGGATCTTGAGCCGTACCGGGGCCGGGCCGCCGTCGCTCCTGGCGAAGTAGAACAATTCGCCCTCGGGCGATTCCACGCGCACCACTGTTTCGCCTGCCGGGGCATTGCCGGAGAGCGGAACTGAGATCGCTTCCGATGGCAGGTTTTCCAGGTGATGACGTACCAGCCGTAGGCTTTCGAACAGTTCGCGTACGTGGACTTTGAAACGTGCTTCCAGGTCTCCGCTGGTTTCCTGGATCATGACGGCTGGTTCATCCTGGTAGGTCTGACCGGGTGCTTCCAGACGCACATCCCGTGCCACGCCTGATGCTCGAGCCAGCGGGCCAACCACCCCCAGCACTTCAGCCTGGGCGCGTGTCATCACGCCCATGTTGCGGGTATGCTGCTGGAAGATGGCGTCGTTGGAAACGATATCGAGATAGTGCCTGGCGCGGCTTTCCAGAGTGGGAAGGCTTTCGATGATGGTTCCGATTTCCTTTTTACCCGGGTTGCTGTATACGCCACCGGGGATGGAAATCATGCCCTTTCCCAGTTTGTTCAACAGGGGGATGACGGTATCTGCATCCTGGCGGGCGCTGGTAAAGAGTGCCTCCATGCCCGTGTCGCGGGCGGTTCCGGCCAGCCAGAGCAGGTGATTGTGGACGCGCTCCAGTTCGGCGGCCAGCACGCGCAGGGATTGTGCACGCGGAGGGGCTTGCACCCCGTGTAACTGTTCCAGTGCCAGGCTGTAGGCAAGGGCATGGGCCTGCGGGCAGGGGCAGGAAGCGTCATCGAGCAGGGACAGGTTCGAGG
>CAZRCR010000004.1:0-12456 GCA_964598615.1 uncultured Anaerolinea sp. | reverse complement strand
CCAGCCGCCGGATTCAGCGGCTTTTTCGACCCGCCAGCGGTTGTCTTCCAGACGCAGTTGGGCGCCGGTCACCAGTCCGTTATCAACGGTAAAGTGAAATGTGGCGGCAGGGTTTACAGCGGCAGGCAGGGTTTGCAGGTCGATATCCTTGCGGAGCGGAAAAACGCCGTTTGGCCAGCTTTCAGGCAGGCGGAGATGGGAGAGCGCGTACAGGCCGCGTATCTCGATCCCGAACAGTTCAGCCAGTTCGCGTTCGAAAGGTTCTGCACCGGGGATGATGTCGCTCAGGGTGGGGAGCACAGCGCCTTCACGCGGCAGGCGTACCCGCAGGGTGACGATGGCCGCTCCCTTGCAGAAATGGTAGAGAACTTCCAGTTTGTTCGCGGCAGGTCCGAGGTCCAGTCCGACGATCGCTGCCAGGTAGCCGAGACGTTTGACGCGCAGTCCCACTACTACCGGGACCAGTTCGGCCATCGAAGTGACATATACGTCGAGCCGGTCGGGAGCCGGACGGGATACTTTGGATGTCCAGTCCCAGGCGGTCACAACGTCGCGAGCGAGGGTAAGGGTCTCTTCCGTGTTCATGGCTTATCCGAATTTGTAGGCCACACCAAAGCCGCCGCGCGGCAGCTTCCATTCGATGTTGGCGAAGGGACAGCCAACCCGGCAGGAGCCGCATTCCACGCAGGCCTGGTAACCGATCTGGATCTGACCGTCGGCCTGGGCGGTGTAGACGCGCACGGGGCAGAAGTATAGGCAGGGTTTGTGCTCACACTGCAGGCAGGTTTCCTGTGACCGGATGGCGAGGTGGGCAGAGCCTTCGTCCACGAAGTACTTGATGGACATCAGGTTGTCATCCACGCACACTTCGGGCAGGTCCGCGGCGGCAGAGAGTTTCTTCGGTTCGTACTTGTAAGTCATTTTCGTTTCCATAACCGTTACCATCCAAGGATCGTTTTGCCAAAGGAGGCGATGTCACCGGCGGCCTTGAGCAGCGGGCGGCGCGAGGTGAGTGAGCCGAGCATATCACGGAAGAGCTGTTTCTTGGGCTTTCCGAAGGCGCTCAGGAACTGGCCCATGGCGTCGTTGACAAAGTTCGGGTAGACGTCCATGAAGGTCGGGTGGGTGTGCAGGAAGTGCGAGAAGTTGCGGTACTGACGCAGGTCCTGGAGCACGAAGCGCTTTTCGAGACGTTTCTTGTATTCGGAGAGCGTAGCGGCGCTGAAGTCGCGTTTGGCATGGGCTTCCACAGCGGTCTCGGCGGCCAGTTTCCCGGCCACGATGGCCATGTTCGTGCCTTCCCAGTGCAGGGCGTTGACCATGGCCGCGGCGTCACCGGCCACGAGCACACCGTCGGTGTAGAGCTGGGGCATACCGCGGTAGCCGCCTTCGGGGATCAGGTGGGCGCCGTATTCCATCAGTTTGCCGCCCGCCACCAGCGGCGCAATGGACGGGTGCTGGAGGTAACGCTGGAGCAGTTCGTAGGGTTTGAGTTTGTACTCGGCCAGAACGTCGAGGTTGACGCCCATGCCAACCGAAATGCTTTCCTCGCCGGTGTAGATGAATCCCAGCCCGGGCAGGCCGAGTGACACGTCACCGATGACGGAGACAGCCAGGCCGCGGGTCTTATCGGGGAAGCCGAAGCGGGCGTTGATGGTGTCGGCGGGGAGCGAAATGAGCTGTTTGAAGCCGAGTGCCACGGCACTTGGGCGCAGGTCGTGTTTGGTCAGGCCGAGTTTCTGGGTGAGCAGGTTGTTGACGCCTTCGCAGACGATCGTCACCGGGGCGTATACATCGCCCTCGGCCCGGTCGGTGCGGACGCCGATCACGCGGCCGGACGGGTCGCGCAGGAAGTCCACCACGCCGGTCTTGGGGATGAGCAGGACGCCTTCCTTCACGGCCTGTTCGGCCCACCAGCCATCGAACTTGGAGCGCAGCGCCACGTAGGCGTCGGCAGGTTGACGGTTCAGGTGCCCGCCCTGGGTGGTTACGCGGGTCATGCCGTCTTTCGAGAGGAACCAGTATCCGGCTTCGGTTACGGGGCGTTCCAAGGGCGGCTTGCGGTCCCACAGGTCAGGGTAGATTTCCTGCAGGGCATGGGTGTAGAGTGCCCCGCCGAAGTAGTTCTTGCCGCCGGGAGCCTGGCCGCGCTCGATCAGGGCCACTTTCAACCCGGAGCGGGCTGCCACGGCCGCAGCTGTTGAACCAGCCAGACCGGCTCCCACAACAATGACATCAAATTCGAGTTTCTTAGTTTCGCGACTCACGGTAAGCCTCTTTCATTGCCCGGATCTGCTGGAGCATGTTGGGGATGACTTCGTTCACGTCACCGACGATCCCCAGGTCAGCCACCTCGAAGATGGGGGCCTGCGGGTCACGGTTGATGGCCAGGATAAAGTCCGAGCCTTGCATGCCAACCTTGTGCTGGATGGCGCCGGAGATACCGGCGGCAATGTAAAGTTTCGGGCGCACGGTCTGACCGGTCTGGCCCACCTGGTGGTCGTATTCGATCCACCCGGCGTCCACGCAGCCGCGCGAAGCGCCGACCACGCCGCCGAGTTCCTCGGCCAGTTCCTCGAGCATTTTGAAGCCTGCCGGGCCGCCCACACCGCGCCCACCGGCGACAATGATGTCGGCATATTCCAGTTTGACACCCGCCGCCTCGCCGCGGATGATCTCCAGGATCTTTGCCCCGGCGACCTGTTCGTCGACAGTCGGTTTCTCACGCACGATCTCACCGCGGACCTCGGACCTGGGTGCGGGAGTGGGGAAGACGCGTGGCCGGACGGATGCCATCTGTGGGCGGCTCTTCTGGCAGAGAATGGTGGCGATGACGTTACCGCCAAAGGCCGGACGGGTGGCCATAAGCAGTTTCTCCGGTCCGTTGCGGCCCACGCCCATCTGCAACTGCGTGCAGTCGGCGGTGAGACCGGTGTGCAGGCTGGTGGCCACTGAACCGGCCAGGTCGCGCCCGAGGGTGGTTGCGCCGATCAGGAACACTTCCGGCTTGTATTTCTCTGCCAGGGCGGTAATGTTAAGGTAATAAGGACGGTTGCGGTAATACTTCAGTTCGGGTGAGTCCATCAGGAAAACCCGGTCGGCGCCGAAGCGCAGTGCTTCCTGCGCCAGGTTCTCGACATCACTGCCAAGCAGTAGGCCTTCCACGGAGACTTCGTCTCCGGCGGCCTGGGCTTCTTCGCGTACCTGGCTGGCCAGTTCGTTCGCCACGCCGAGCAGTTCCCACGATACGGGGTGGACTTCGCCTTCTTCCTGTTCGATAAAGACCCAAAAACGTCGCGTTGTCATAACAGTATCCTATCCAAGCGACAGCACATTGGCTGTGCGCAGTTTTTCCAAAGCATGTTTGACGGCTTCGTCCGTGCCCATGTCCTTGACCTGGATGACCGGGCCCGGGGCGGGCTTCTCGGGCGTGCCCACCTTGAAAACGATGGTGGGGGAGCCGGAGACACCGATCTTTTCGCGTTCGAAGTTGATCGGGCTTTCTGATGTCCAGACCGGCGGTTCGTAGGTCAGGGAATGGATCAGGTTGGGCAGGGAAGCAAACGCCGGTTCGGCAATATCCTTCTCGCAAGCCACCACGACCGGCAGGTTGACTTCCACCAGTTCGTTCCAGCGTTCGGTCTTGCGCTCCACCACGGCGGTGCGGGCTTCCAGGTTCACCGAGTGAACCTTGACCGCGTACGTGACCAGCGGCATTCCCAGACGCACGGCCACTCCCGGACCGACCTGGCCGGTATCGCCGTCGATGGCCTGTTTGCCGAAGAAGAGCATATCGATCGGTTCTTTCGAGTGGATCTCTTTAACCACACCGGCCAGTACATGGGATGTGGCATATGTGTCGGCGCCGGAGAACTGCCGGGCGGAGATCAGGATGCCTTCGTCGGCACCCATTTCGATACACTCGCGGATGGCAGCCACTGCTGCGGGCGGTCCCATCGAGATGATGGTCACCTTGCCGCCGAGTTTTTCTTTCAGTTCGACTGCTGCTGCCACGGCGTGGGCGTCGTAGGGGTTCAAGATGCTGGGAACGCCCTGCCGGATCAGGTTGCCCGTTTCGGGGTCGATGCGGATGTTGGTGGTATCCGGCACTTGCTTGACAGCTACCAAAGCGTGAAACAAAGCGTACCTCCTGAAGACAATAAGTGAAATTTCCGAACTGCTAAGCCCGCGAAGAGCGCCAGGGTTTCTTTGCGTGTCTGGCGTTTTGGCGGTTGGACTAGGCAGCAACCTTCACTTGCTGGCCTGCTTCGTAGACTTCCAGGTCGACGCCGTAGAAATCGGCCATGGCCTGCGGGTTCTTGGTGTCGATCTTGGCCCAGCGGGCACGCGCCAGGTCACCGAACAGGTTGTAGCGGCCGTCGTAGATCTTACCGTCCGGCATGATGGCGCCGAGCAGTTCGTTGGCACGCGAGAGCTGTTCCTCGGTCAGGTTGCGGGCACCGCGCAGGTTGGCTTTGTAGAGGTCAGTAAAGGTGATATCGGCCTGGTCGAAATTGACGCCCATCAGGCTGGCGCGGTTGAGCTTGGCGCCGTTCAGGCGGGCTTTGCTCAGGTCGGCAAAGTCCATGCTGGCCTGGTGGAAGTCCACGTTGCGCAGGTCGGCGCCCATCAGGTCAGCGCTTTGCAGGCGGGCCTGGCAGAGGGCGATGTTGTTCAGGGAGCCATCGGTCAACCAGCCGCGCACGCGCAGTTCTTCCACGGCTTGCAGGGCGTACTTGTTCTCGAGACTCCAGAGTTTGTTGATGACTTCGATTTTTGTAAGCATAGGGGTTCCTCCGAATATTTGGATATTCCAAAATTGTTTTTTGATTGCTTTCTTACAGCACGAAGTATATTTTGCGGGCGTCACAAGACCCGTAACAGGCAGGTTATAAAGTGGTAACAAAATATCTTCTTCCCCCAATTTGGGGGAAGGGAGCGAGTACCCTGGTAATAACAACCACGGAGACACTGAGTTCACGGAGATTACTACAGGTTCTTCTCGGCGTTCCCCGTGTCTCCGTGGTGAAAAGGTGAATCGAAAACTCGTCCTGATCAAGGGACGAGTGGTTGGGTAGCGCGTAGTGCGTCGCACCAGACGGGTGGATGACTTCTGGTAACCGGGGGAATCTCCCGGGTTGGGTTTTCGCGTTGGGAGGGTGCGACGCACTACCGGGGCGGGAGACCCTGCCCCTACTTCTTTTTGGTTACCAGTGAGTATCCCATCCCGGTGACGGTCTCCACGTAAGCGGTGGCGGAGGCGGCTTCGATCTTGGCGCGCAGGCGGTAGACGAGCTGTTTTAGCATGGCCCGGTCGCCGCCGCCGGGACCCCAGACCTGATCGATCAGTGTATCGGCCAGGAGCACCTGGTCCCTGTGCAGGATCAGGGTTTGCAGCAATTGGCTTTCGAGGTGAGTCAGCCGTCCGCCGGGGGTTTCGCCCACAAAGAACTCGTTGCGCTGCACGTCGACGGTCAGGTCGCCGGCGGAGACGCGGTCCGGGGCGGGATGGTCGGCGCCGGCGCGGCGCAGCACGGCTTCGACGCGCGCTACCAGTTGCCGCGGGCTGAAGGGCTTGACGATGTAGTCGTCCGCGCCGTATTGTAGGGCGGTCACCACATCATCATCTTCATCCTTCACGCTCAGGATAATGATCGGCACCTCGGACTCGGCCCGGATGCGCTGGCAGACTTCCATGCCGTTCAGCTTGGGCAAGTTCAGGTCCAGGATGATGAAGTGGGGGGATTCGGCCTTCCAGCGTTCGAGCGCCATCTGGCCGTCGTTGGCCACGATCACATCATATCCGGCGCGGCGCAGGGTGAAGGAGACCACATCGGCCAGCGCCAGGTCATCATCCACGATCAAGGCTCTCATCGGGTCTCCTCCTCGAGCGGGATGGTGAACCAGAAGATCGACCCGCCGCCGGGACGGGCGTCCAGGCCCACGGTCCCGCCGTGTTGTTCGACGATGGTCTTCACGACCGAGAGTCCCAGACCCACACCGTACTGGGCCTTGTCCTTCTCGTCATGCAGGCGCACGAAGCGCCGGAAGACATTGGCGCGTTCTTCGGGCGGGATGCCGCTGCCCTCGTCGCTGACGGAAACCTTGATCGAACCGGGGACCAGTTCCAGGTCCAGCCGGATCGGTTTGTCGAGCGGGCTGTACTTGCTGGCGTTCGAGAGCAGGTTCACCAGCACCTGCGTCAGGCGCATGGGGTCGACGTTGACACGCGGCAGGTCGGCGGGCAGTTGGACGGTGAGAGTCTGGTTACGGCGTGCCAGCAGCGGACGCATGACCTTTTCGGCGTCATCCACCAGACGGTGGAAGTCGGTGGGGCGGGGGCGGACCTTAAAACGGCCCGCCTCGATGCTGACGCTTTCCAGCAGGTTGTCGATCAGGGTCTGCAGGCCGGTAACGCTCAGGTGGATCGAGTTGAGCAGGGTTTTGAGTTCCTGGGGGGAGATGTCATCCACATCATCGAGCAGGAGTTCCACGGAGGCTTTGAGAGCCGAGAGCGGGGTACGGAACTCGTGCGAGATGTTGCCAAGGAAGTAGGAGCGCAACTGCTGGGCGGCGGCGCTCTCGGTGACGTCGCGCAGGACGAGCACCGTCTGCGGGCCGGGACATTCCGCCGACTGCATCTCGGACCGGCTGACTGCCAGGCTGACGACCTGTCCATCGCGGCGCGTCACCTCCACCGGCGCGGACCCGGCAACGGCCACGCGTTCGAGGAAGGTTTCCCCGCTGCCGCCCAGGGTCAGGACCCGGTTGACGGGCTGGCCGGTCACCTCGTCTGCTGACCAGCCGGTGATGCGTTCGGCACTGGCGTTGCAGAACTTGACCATTCCGTCCGCGTCGAGAACGAGGATGCCTTCCGGGATGGACTGGATCAGTTCGTTGGCAAGACAGGGGGGCAGGGATGGGGAAGTAGACATAACAAGTTCCTGCGGAGATTATACTAAAGAGTGCGGGAATAAAAAACTGGCCTGCTCGTTTTTTGCAGGCCAGTTTCGGTTTCCAGATCTATTCTTCGGTCTCGCGCAGGTGGGGGAAGAGCAGCACTTCACGGATGGAATGTTTGCCGGTCAACAGCATGGCCAGCCGGTCCACGCCCATGCCGAAACCGCCGCATGGCGGCATGCCGTAGCGCATGGCACGCAGGTAGTCTTCGTCCACCGGGTGACGTTCTTCGTCCTCGTCGCCATAGGCGCGACCCATCTCGAGGAAGCGGGATTCCTGGTCGAGCGGGTCATTGAGTTCGGTGAAAGCGTTGCAGAGTTCGAACCCGGCCACGTAACCCTCGAACCGTTCCACGGTCAGCGGGTTGCCCGGTTTGGACTTGGCCAGCGGGGAGATGTCGCGCGGATAGTCGTACAGGAAGGTCGGCTGGATGAGTTTCGGTTCGAGGAACTCCGAGAGCAGGAAGTCGATCAATTTGCCGCGCGTCGCTTTCGGGTCCGGCTGTTTCCCGGTCTTGACGATGGCCTGGTAGAGACTGGCTGCATCGGGATGGGCGTCAATGTCCACGCCGCTGGCTTCCAGGATGCCGTCGCGCATGGAGAGCCGCCGCCAGGGGGGCGTGAAGTCGATCTCGTGTTCTCCGTAGGTGACCTTCATTGTGCCGTTGACGGCCCGGCAGGCGGTGGAGACCATCTGCTCGGTCAGTTCCATCACTTGCAGGTAATCGGCATAGGCCCAGTAGAACTCAAGTTGGGTGAACTCGGGGTTGTGTTTGAACGACACGCCCTCATTGCGGAAGTCACGTCCGATCTCGTAGACACGTTCCAGGTTGCCGACCAGCAGGCGTTTGAGATACAACTCGAACGAGATGCGCAGGAACAGATCCTGTTTCAACTGGTTATGGTGGGTGGTGAATGGCTTCGCTGCTGCACCGCCGTAGATCGGCTGCAGGATGGGAGTCTCGACCTCGAGGAAGCCGTGTCCATCCAGGAACTCGCGCAGTGAGCGGATCATGGCGGCGCGTTTGCGGAAGGTTTCGCGGACCTCGGGATTGACTGCCAAATCCGCGTAACGCTGGCGGGCGCGCAGTTCCGGGTCCTCGAGTGCCGCGTGGCGGACGACGGTGCCGTCTTCCAGGGTCTCGTCCTTGGCCGCCGGAAGCGGTGAGACGGCCTTGGCCAGCATTTTGTAATCCAGTACGAGCAGGGTGATCTCACCGGTGCGGGTGCGCATCAGCGTGCCGCTGGCCTGGATGAAATCGCCCAGATCAAAACGGTTGCTGAAGAAATCAACGCGTTCTTGACCAAGTTCGTTGACGCGGAAGAATAGCTGGATCTTGCCATCATTGTCTTCGATGTGGGCAAAGGTCAGCTTGCCCATCGGGCGGGTGGCGCGGATGCGGCCTGCCAGCGTGGCCTTGACTTCAGGTGTCTGGCCTGCGGTGACTGTCTTTTCGGCGGCTTCGAAGGCGGCGATGGCTTGCGCTGAAGTGTGCGTCCGCTCGGTGCGGGTGGGGTATGGCTCGATATTTTCCTTGCGGAGTGCCTCGATCTTTTCGAGCCGGATCTTTTCGAGGGAAGTGTATTCGGTCATGGCAAAACCCTTTCTGTTGCTATTTTACCTCAGGCGAAATAAAAAAGCCCCGCGCATCCTAATGCGCGGGGCCTGGATAGGCGCTGCCCCGGGCTTATTTGATCTTGATGACGTGCACTTTGAACGTTCCGCCGGGTGCTTCCACGGTCACGTCGTCACCGGCGTGATGATTGAGCAGGGCGCGGCCAAGCGGCGATTCGTTCGAGATTTTCCCTTCGCGCGGATTGGCTTCCGCCGCACCGACGATGGTATATTCTTCCGGACCGCCATCTTCCTCTTTGACAATAACCGTATCGCCGACTTCAATGGTTGATGGGTTATTGGCCTGCTCTTCGATGATGCGCGCTGAAGCCAGGATCATTTCCACTTCCTGGATGCGGCCTTCAACGAAAGCCTGTTCGTTTTTTGCGGCTTCGTACTCGGCATTCTCAATCAACTCGCCGCCTTCCATGGCTTCATGCAAGCGTTCGGCAACTTCCTTGCGCTTGGTGGTGCGCAGGTACTCAAGCTCGTCGGCGAGTTTTTGATAGCCTTCTTTGGTCAAGAATGTCGTGGGCATCTTAGTACATCCTGAGAAAATACAAGCATCTCTGGATCAGAGATGCGTTTTTGTAGGTTTCCCTACCCGGCAATATTATACATGATTCCATACGAAAAGCAAGCAGCAGTCTGGACGAGTGCCGGGACGGTTGTTTCAGGTCGGGAAGTCAACGTATTACTGGCGAGCATGAACTGCACCCTGCACCTGATCCAGCGGAAATCGGTGGATGAAGTTGTTCGCACTTTGGCATATGCTGTCGTCAGCGGCAGTTTCACCTTCCCGGGTACACCACGGCGGTATTCGTTATCAAGGAAAAGACAAACCTGACCCTACCGATCCTCATTGGTGCGGGTGTGATTATCCTGTTGGGTGGTCTTCCTGCCCACCCGCAATAAGAAATAAAAAAACGGCTTGAAACGCCGTTGATGAAGAATTGTTATCTCATAGGGGCGACCCATTGGGTCGCCCCTACAATTTGCTTACAGCAAGATGCAGGAAACCTTACGTTGGGAACTCAACGAATTCCGGCGGGATGCTTTTCGCCAGCCAATGTTCAGCTTCAGCGTGATAGAACTCCACTCCGGCGCGGGCTGCGTCGGCGGCGCGGATGTGCAGGATGATGGGGGCCTCGTCGTGGCGTCCGCCCGTCTTTTGGGCGCGGTGCAGGTTGTCAGTCATGTGGACGTACTGCCGTTTCATCGGCTGCAGTCCATTCTCGCGGATGGCAGCCAGGGCCTGGTGGGATGTTCCGTGATAGAGCAGCTCGGGCGGCGCCGCGGGTGGGTAGGTCACTTCGACGTGGGTGTGACCGTACATGGCGCGGATGCGCCCGTCCACGATCTCGAAGCGTTTCTTGCCGTCCGAGTCGCCAGCCACCACCTGGGCAAGATGCTCGCGAGTGTATTGTCCATGGAAGTGACGTTCCACCAGCGCCCAGACCGGTTCCAGGTCTGTGAAGCCGTTATCGTCGAGGATCAAGCCGAAATCTTTGGCGCGATGACGGAGGACAAGGGAAAGATATTTGGAGAGTTGGACAAGATCAGGCATGGTGTACCTACAATAATCTGTCGCCGCCGTCCACGGAATCGACCCGGTAATGACAGCCGCGGCTCTGACGGTTGTGCCGGGCAGCATCGGCTACGATGAGCGCCGTCTCGACAGCGTTGCGCAGGCCGATCAATCCATCACTCAATTTGGTTTGGCGATAGAAAGTTTCGACTTCGTTCTGCATATGGCGCAATTCACGGATGGCGCGCGAGAGACGGTCGCCGGAGCGGATCAAACCAACGTAATGCCACATGATGTTCTGGATGGTCTGCATGTCGCCCTGGATGAGGGCCGGGTCGGACTCCTGCGTCAGGTTGGATTCATCCCAGGCGGGAATATCCTCGCGGGTAGGGATGACGGGTTCGGGGTCCGAAACGAGTCTGGTTTCGATGTCGCGCGCCGCGCGTGTTCCCCAGACCAGTCCCTCCAGCAGGGAGGTCGAGGCGAGACGGTTGGCGCCGTGCAGTCCGGTGCAGGCCACTTCGCCCACTGCGTATAAGTTCTGGATGCTGGTGCGCCCCCACTCATCGGCGGCCACGCCGCCACAGAAGTAGTGCGCAGCCGGAACGACCGGGATAGGTTCGCGGGTGATGTCCACCCCGGCGTTGAGACAGGCGGCATGGATGTTGGGGAAACGGGTCTTGATCTTTTCGGCAGGCATGTGGGAGGCGATGTCGAGCAGCACGTAGGAATAGTCATGGGCTTCCATCTCGGTATGGATGGCGCGGGCAACCACATCGCGCGGGGCCAGGTCCTTCCATTCGGGGGAATATTTTTCCATGAAAGGCTGCCCGTCGGGAGTGAGCAGGATGCCACCCTCGCCACGCACTGCTTCGCTGATGAGGAACCCTTCCGCTCCCGGGACCGAGAGGGCGGTGGGGTGGAACTGAACATATTCGGCATTCACGATGCGCGCCCCGGCCCGGCTGGCCATGGCGAGACCGTCGCCGCGGGCGCCAGACGGGTTGGTGGTGTTGCGGTAGATGCGACCAATTCCGCCGGTTGCCAGGATAGTGGCCGCTGCCAGTGTACGGTGGACGGCTTTCCCCTTGCGGTCGAACACGTAGGCGCCATAGCAGGCGATGGGTTCGTAGGCGGCCAGTGGGTCGCGTGAGTGGTGAGGGTAAGTGATGAGGTCCACGGCGGTTGCGTCGGTCAGCAGTTCAACGTTGGGACAGGCGCGCAGGGATGCGATCAGTCCCTGCATAATGGCGCGCCCGGTGCCGTCGCCGACGTGCAGGATGCGGCGCCGGGAATGTGCTCCCTCCTGACCATATTCCGGGTCGCCGGTCACTTTGTGGTCGAAGTCGATGCGCGCCATCTTGACGAGTACTTTGTTGAGCAGACCGGGGCCTTCCTCGGCCAGGATGCGCGCCGCCCGTGGCAGGGACGCGCCGGCTCCCGCGGCCAGGATATCTTCCACGAGGAGATCGGCAGTGTCGTCTTCGCCGCGTCCGATGATGCCGCCCTGGGCGTAACGCGAATTGGATTCGTGCGGGTCGGGGTCGCGTGTGATGAGAATGATGTGTCGCTGCGGGTTTTGCGCCAGTTGCAGGGCGGCGGTTGCCCCGGCGATGCCGGAGCCGAGAATGAGTACGTCGGTGGTTTTCATAGGTCAGTTATCAGAGAACAGAGAGCGGAGAACAGTACTGCTCTCTACTCGCTGTTCTCTCCTCTCTCTTAACCGATCTTGATCATCCGTTCCACGGCCCGGAAAGCACGCCCCCGGATCTCCTCCGGCACATCGATCACGTAGCGGTTGAGCTTGAGCGCGTCACGCGTGTCTTCCATCGTGATCATGTTCATGTGCGGACAGCGCACCATACACAGGCGCAGCATTTCCTTTTGCGGGTTGGCGGCGGCGATGTTATCGCCCATCGAGCACTCGGTCAGCAGCAGGTAGTGCAGGGCCTTTGACTCTTGGACGTAGCGGATCATGGCATTCGTCGAGCCGGAGAAGTCCGCCGCGGCGGTGACCTCGGGACTGCACTCAGGATGCGCCAGGATGGCCACATCCGGGAACTGGGCGCGTACCGTTTCGATGTCCCGCACCGTGAACTTTTCATGGACCTCACAACGGCCATGCCAGCCGATGAACTGATAATCCAACCCTGGATCAGAAAAGTTGGTGGTGCCGGGTGTCGGGAAGATGATATGTTTGCCCGTCTCGCGTGCCACGTTGCCTGCCAGGTATTCGTCTGGCAGGAAGATGACCGTATCCGTGTGCAGCGACTCAACCACTGCCACCGCGTTCCCGGATGTGCAGCAGATGTCGCTTTCGGCCTTCACATCCGCGTAGGTGTTGACGTAGGTCA
>CAZRCR010000003.1:0-15991 GCA_964598615.1 uncultured Anaerolinea sp. | reverse complement strand
CGTAACCCTAGACCGTGCCCTGTGGGAGATCGCTTTTAAGGCCCATGAAGGCCGCAAGGAAGGCGGGGATGGAAAACGCGGCCAGGCGCTCGTGACCGAAGAACTGCTTTCCGGGGTGCTCCAGGCCCATTTACAGGATTTGCAAAAAGTGCAACTCTTTCTGGATTACTGCCAGAGTTCCAACGGATTGCTGATGCTCCAGGGGACAGTTGCCGTGCCAGATGCGGCTCCCGATACGCCTCCCCAGCGGGTCTATGCTTTTCCCCACCTGACGTTCGAAGAATACCTGGCGGCGCGCTCGCTGGTGGTACGCCCCAGTTTTGGCAAAGCGACCCGCGAACTGGTCAACCAGGGCGACCGTTGGCGCGAAGTGGTGATCTTGTTGGGCGAGCATCTGTGCTTTGCGGTCGGCGACCAGGAGCGCATGGATACCCTGCTGGGCTGTCTGTCGCCGGAGCTTGCACCGGCCAATCGGGGGCAGGCAGATTGGCGCGCCCTCTGGCTGGCAGGCGACCTGCTCACCCTCTACCGCCGCGCCTTTCCAAGCCAAACCGCCCCGGCGCAAGCGCGCACGATCAAAGGACTCCATTGCCTGGTGGAAGCAGGTGCTTTGGAAACCCGCGCCCGCGCTGCCGCCGCCGACACGCTCGATGAACTCGGCTGGCTGCCCGGCGATCTGTACGATTTCCTGCCGGTTGGCGAGGGCGGGGAAGCGTTTCACCTGGCGAAATACCCGGTTACCAACCTGCAATACGAGCGTTTCTTGAAATCGGGTGAATTCGCGGAGAAAACCTTCTGGCTGGATTTCCCCAAATTCGACGAGAGATGCCAGAAAATGGACGAAACCTGGGGTGATGCCGGCTGGGACTGGCTCTTACAGATGCGCAAAGACGAAGAGGAAAAGGTTATTTACCCACGCGCATGGAACAACCCGCGCTTCGGGATTGCCCGCAAGACCGCCCCGGTGGTTTCCGTTACCTGGTGGGAAGCCAATGCTTATTGTCGGTGGCTCCTGAAACATTGGGCCGAACTGGAAGAAGGGCGGCAGAACCCCGCCTTGCAGCCCAAAAACCTGCATTTGCCTACCGAAACGGAATGGGTTTTGGCGGCAGGCGGGGAAGCGCCGAAAGAACGGTATCCGTGGGATGAGAAGGGAAAAGTGACACAGGATGTCGAAGAGATCCTGCGCCGTGCCAATGTTTCAGAAAGTCGTATCAGTCACACCACGCCGGTTGGCATGTACCCTCTGGGAGCCAGCCCTACCGGGGTGATGGATATGGCCGGGAATGTTTGGGAATGGCAGGCGAATTTCTACGACAAAGACCACGATTTCCTGGCCTTGCGGGGCGGCTCGTGGCACCTCAATCGTGATCTCGCTCGCGTGGCGAACCGCTACCCCAGTCACCCTGGGCACCATTGGGACGGCCTCGGTTTCCGGGTGGCGCTCCCGCCCATATAGTCTTTTGTTTTCTGTGCCCTGTTTTCTGTGTTCTGTCCCGCCTCCCCGCCGGAGGCGGGCGAAATTTTAAAAAAAGGAGAACCCTCTGAATTGCCATGAAAACCTATCGAAACCTGTACCCGCAGGTCATCAATTTTGAGAATTTATTCAAGGCTTACCGCAACGCCCGGCGCGGCAAACGCGGCTGGCATACGCAACAAGGATTTTGTTTGTCATTTCTCATCTTCAAATTCGGGGACAAAAAGACATCCGAAGTCTCTGAGACTTCGGATGTCTTCGCCAGGTCAAACCTACAGCCGTATCACGGCCCCGCAGTACTCGCACTTGATGCTGTCCTGCCCGCGCAGGACAACGGCGTTCATTGTTGCCCCGCAGGAGGGACAGATGGTCGGGGCAGCCTTGACCTTGTCCACGGCGGCCTGGTCGAGGGCCACGGCCCGGTCCTTGTCGAACTCCTTGGCCTTGGCCTTGTTGAGCAGCGCCTGCCAGGTCTCGCAGTCCTGCCAGATGTGCAGGTGCACCATCTCGCGCGGCGCGCCGGAGACGAAGCGCACTTCGATGTGGTCCTCGTTCTTCATCAAACCCTGTTTGCTGGTGGTGACCTTATCTAGCATGGCCACAGGCACTTCCCACTGCAGGGACTGTACCTTCTGCTTTTCGGTGGCAATGAAGAGCACCTTCTTGGTGGCCACTTCTTCCTTCTGCTCGAAAAGGATGCGCTGGTCGGTCAGGTAGAGCACGCCTTCGGGGTCTTCCTTTTGTTCCTTGCCGGTCTTGCACCAGACTGCCTTGACCGCCATGATGCCGCCTTCGGTGGGCATCAGTTGGAAGGAGGCTTCGCCAAGGTTGGTGACCAGATATTCGATGTCGGTCAGGTGTTTTGTGAACTGGAAGACATCGTTGTCGAATCGGTCGTACATGGCGCTGATGGTCTTCTCGGCGGCCGAGACTTTATCTTCGAGCATATCCACGTTGGACTGAATGGTTGCCAGCAATGGGCGGGCGGTTACCAGGTTGCGTGCCGCAGCGTTCAACTGGGACATTTGCGTTTCGATGGGGCGCAGCGAGGCTTGCAGGGATGAAGCCTGGATATTCAGTTGTTGTTGAATACCCGGCTGGAGCGTTGTCCATTGCTGGGCGAAAGTGGTCGCCTGGTTCTCGAGCTCCTTCTCGAACACGTAGCCCCCGGCGCGCAGGTTGGCAATGCGCTGGGTCAGGCCGGTCACTTTGGTCTGCAGGTCTTCCACGGCGTCGCGTGCCTTGGTGAGACGTACTCCTTCTTGCAGCCAGCCGACTTTGGTTTGCAGGGCGCTGATGTCGCTGGCAAGTTGCTGGGCGGGGCTGGGAGTAGCCATAGAATTCTCCTTATCTTCGCTACGAAAATATCAAATTCTGGCAATATTATGGCATACTTATGCAGGAATCGCAAATCGAATTCGTATGTAGAATGGTAAAATCATCCCTCGATTATTTCTGTGAGGTGTTTATGGATCAAATGACTGGCAGCCTGGTCGTGATTGCTGTAGGCATCCTTTGCATTCTGGGTGCGTTGTTGAATTGGGGCATTGTGGTTGGCTCGGGCAAACTCATCCCGCGCGTGTTGGGTCCAGTTGGGGCGAAAGTTTTCATGGTTCTGCTGGGGATCGGCCTGATCGGTTACGGGATTGTCATGCTCCTCGGGCTGGTTTAGTGAACGGAGTTTTGCATGAAGATCGCAATTGCATGTGACCACGCGGGTTTCCCGCTCAAACAGACGGTTGTGGAGACGGTCCGCTCTGCCGGGCACGAAGTGCTGGACCTGGGAACGGACTCGACCGATCCCGTGGATTATCCCGACTATGCCGAAAAGGTGGGACGCGCCATCCAGAAGGGTGAAGTTCAGCGCGGCATTGTCTTGTGCGGTTCCGGGGTGGGTGCCTGTATTGCGGCCAACAAGCTCAAGGGCGTATATGCCTGTCTCTGCCACGATACCTATTCTGCCCACCAGGGTGTGGAACACGATGACATGAATGTCTTGTGTATCGGTGGGCGGATCATCGGTCCTGAACCGGCGCGGGAGATCGTCTCAGCTTTCCTTGCGGCCCGGTTCGTGGGGCAGGATCCCGGTCAGGAGCGCCACGCCCGGCGGGTGGGAAAGATTCGCCGGTTGGAGCAGGGCGGCTGATGGACAAGTCGTCACAATTTCCCCCTTATAAAACAATCAATCGCGTCATTTCGACCATTATCGTCGGCTCGAATGTTTTTGGCGCTCTTTTATCGTACGTTTACCTGGCATTGATTGCGCCTCCGCCCACCAGCGGTATGTTCCTGGCGATGGGAAATGTTGTGGCCATTATCCCGACAGTTCTGGGTACACTTCTTTTGATCTTTATCGGCGCGTTCTTTGGGAGACGCAGCGAACGTTATTTCCCGCTTTGGTATGAACGTCTGCGTACCGGAATGACAGACAAGGAAGTTCCGGAAAATGTTTTGCGGGAAGTTCTGAACTATCCTTTCGTCACTCTGTGGATTTCTCTGTCGATGTGGTTCATAGCCGGGCTTACTTTTGGTTATTTCCTGTCCGGCTCTTTGCGTGCCTTCGGCGGGATTTTCCTGGTGGGCGGTGTTCTGACTTCCGCCACATCCTTCTTTATGATCGAACTGCTCTGGCGGCGCGTGACCCCGCTATTCTTCCCTGTGGGTGGGGCCAGCACAGTACGCGCTGCCAGGCTTTCGGTTCTGCCGCGTCTGCTGTCGACCTTTT
Source organism: uncultured Anaerolinea sp. (assembly GCA_964598615.1). Classification (GTDB taxonomy): domain Bacteria; phylum Chloroflexota; class Anaerolineae; order Anaerolineales; family Villigracilaceae; genus UBA877. The sequence goes on along the minus strand of CAZRCR010000003.1, from coordinate 11,789 downwards.
TCCTGGTCAGTATCTACCCATTGGCGATGATCGTTCTGCTATCGCTTGACCGTGCCCGCCAGTTGATCGGTGCCGATGATCCGCAGGCGATCCTGAATAGCCTGTACATAGCGGAAACCTTTGTTTTCGTTATCGGGGTGGCGGCCAGTGTGGCTTTGGCCTGGCTGGTGACGCGTTCCATCGTCCGCCCGCTGACCGACCTGCAGGCCGGGATGGAAAAAGTGGAACAGAACGACCTGACGGTGACGGTTCCGGTCGTCTCCAATGATGAGTTCGGCTACGTGACCGAACGTTTCAACCACATGGTCAGTGGTCTGCGGCGCGGCGAACTCCTGCGCAACCTGCTCAACCTGTACGTTTCGCCCGAAGTAGCGCGGGAAGCTCTGGAGCGCGGCGCGGGCCTGGGCGGACAGGTGGTGGAATGCACCGTGCTGTTTTCCGACATCCGCGGCTTTACCACCCTGTCTGAGAAATTGCCGCCCGACCAGTTGATGGACCTGCTCAACCGGTACATGAGCCGCATGGTGGGCGTCATTGTTGCCAATGGCGGCATGGTCAACAAGTTCGGCGGCGACTCGCTCCTGGCTGTTTTCGGCACGCCGCTCAATCCTTTGGCGGAACACGCCGCCTCTGCCATCCGCACCGCGCTGGATATGCAGGCCTCGCTGTCTGAGTTCAACGCCGAACAGGAGAAGAACAACGGCCCCGTGTTGCACATTGGCATTGGGGTCGCCACCGGCCCGGTCGTGGCTGGGAACATCGGCGGGGAGGGGCGTATCGAATACACCGTTATCGGCGATACCGTCAACCTTGCCTCCCGTTTGCAAGACCTGACCAAGGAACTGGGCCGGGAGATCCTTGCCACCGGCACGGCGGTGCAGGCCGCCACTCGCAGCATGTCACTGGCTGCTGAACCCCTTTCACCTGATAATGTCCGCGGCCGTTCCGGCGCGGTCAAGATTTTTGCCATCATTTCCAAGTTATAGGAGCACTCCATGACCACCCCAATTGCCCGGCTGACCGAGATTGGTCAGTCGCTCTGGTACGACAATATCCAGCGCCGCCTGTTGGAGAACGGTGAACTGGAAGCCATGATCGAACGCGGCGATATCCGCGGCGTGACCTCCAACCCGTCCATTTTCCACAACGCGATTGCCAGAACGAATGATTACGACGCGGCTCTCGTGCCGCTGGCCTGGTCGGGCTGGCCTGCCGAACAGATCTTCTGGCAGCTTGCCATTGAAGATATTCGCGCTGCCTGTGACCTGTTCACCACCCTTTACCGCGAGACCGAAGGCGCCGATGGGTACGTCTCGCTCGAGGTCAGTCCGAGCCTGGCGCATGCCACTGACAACACCATTGCCCAGGCTGTCCAACTCTGGGAGTGGGTGGCGCGCCCCAATCTGATGGTCAAGATTCCGGCCACGCTCGAAGGCCTGCCGGCCATCCGGCTTGCCATTGCCGCCGGGATCAACGTCAACGTGACGCTCATCTTTTCTCTCGAGCGCTATCGTGACGTGATGGAAGCCTACATCTCCGGCCTTGAGGACCGTCTCGCCGCCGGGAAGCCGGTCACCAACATTGCTTCGGTTGCATCCTTCTTTGTCTCCCGCATGGATACGAAGGTGGACAAACTCCTGCCTGAGAATTCTCCCTTGCGTGGAAAGACTGCCATTGCCTATACCCGTCTGGCCTACGCCGAGTTTGAGAAGGTCTTCCACGGCGAGCGTTTTGCCCGCTGCCGCGCTGCCGGCTGCCGTCCCCAGCGCCCACTGTGGGCCTCTACCAGCACCAAGGACCCGGCCTATCCCGACACTCTCTATGTGGATAATCTCATCGGCCCTGCCACGGTCAACACCGTGCCGCCCGTCACACTCGATGCTTTCCGCGACCATGGCAATGCCTCCATCACCTTGACCGCCGACCTCGACGGAGCGCGTCAGGTGATCGCGGATGTGGAAGCGCTCGGCATCCGGATGGACACGGTGACGGCGGAACTGGAAACCGAAGGCGTGCGCGCCTTCGCAGATGCGTTCCTGTCCATGCTTCAGGCCATCGACGACCGCCGTTCCGCCGCCGTGGCGTCCCTCGGACCTTTGGCCGGGCGCGTGCCCCGACGCGTGGCGCGTCTCATCGGCGACTCCGCCCCGGCGCGCTTGTGGAGCCATGACCCGACCCTGTGGACGACCGACCCGGCTGGTCAGGAGGAAGTCCGCAAGCGCCTCGGCTGGCTCGATCTGCCGCGCACCTCGCGTGCAGAGTTGAAGGATATCAAGGATTTCGTGGCCTCCGTCCGTGCTGACGGTCTGACCCATACCCTGCTTCTTGGCATGGGCGGCTCGTCCCTCGCACCTGAAGTCTTATCCCTGGTCGCGGGCGGGGATACCAACTTTGCCATTCTCGATTCGACCGATCCCGGCCAGGTGCTCGAAACTGCCAAACGCTTCCCGCCTGAAAAGACACTCTACATTGTCTCCTCCAAATCCGGCGGGACGGCGGAAGTCAACGCCATGTTCGCTTATTTCTGGGAAAGATCCGGGCAGGACGGACGGCATTTCGTTGCCATTACAGATCCCGGTACCACCCTTGAAGCCCTGGCCAATGCCCGTGGTTTCCGCAAGACTTTCCTGGCAGATCCCACGGTGGGGGGACGCTTCTCGGCCCTCAGTCTCTTCGGGCTGGTTCCTGCTGCCTTGATGGGCATTGACCTGGAGCGTTTCCTTGATCGCGCCACCTGGATGATGAGCCAGTCGGCCGCCGCGGTTGCCGGACCGCGCAACCCCGGTCTGGGCCTGGGAGCCATCCTGGCGGAAGCAGTGGCCTCCGGCCGCGACAAACTGACCTTCCTGGCCGACCCGTCCCTGGCGTCGGTCGGTTCCTGGCTCGAGCAGCTCATTGCTGAATCGAGCGGCAAACATGGCAAGGGCATCATCGTTGTGGATGGCGAACCGGTTGCCGGTCCCGAAGGCTACGGGCCTGACCGGCTCTTCGTTCACCTGCGCTTGGACGGGGCGCTCGATCCGCAGGTCACAGCCTTGCGGGAAGCAGAACTGCCTGTGCTGTGCTTCGACATCCCGGATGTATACGCTTTGGCAGCCGAGTTCTATCGCTGGGAGGTGGCCACTGCCATCGCCTGCGCCGAACTGGGTGTCAATGCCTTTGACCAGCCCGATGTGCAGGACAACAAGACCCGCACCGTGGAAAAGATGAATGCGTATAACCAATCTGGGAAGCTGGAGGAACCGCAGGAGCTATGGGAAAATGAAGGTGTCAAAGCCTTCACCAATGCTCAATTCAACAGTGCCGGTTCCCTGGCGGATCTGGATACGTTCCTGCAACTGGTGGGCAGGAACGAGTATGTGGCAATCAATGCCTACCTGCCGCGCAACCCGGAACTGACCGCCGTTCTGACAGAACTCCGGCTCAAGGTCCGCGCTCGCACCGGATGTGCCACCACGGTTGGGTTCGGGCCGCGTTTCCTGCATTCCACCGGTCAGTTGCACAAAGGCGGTCCCGCCTCCGGTTTATTCCTGCAGATCACCGCTGACCCCGTGGAGGATGTGCAGATTCCCGGCCAAAAGGGCACTTTTGGTGTGCTGGAGCGGGCGCAGGCCCTGGGCGATTATGAAGCCCTGGCGGTCCGCAACCGGCGCATCCTGCGCCTGCACCTGCCTTCTCCGGAAGCGGTCAAAATGCTGGTTGATGCTCTTTCATGACCCGTCGTACTGTACATTGCTTCCTTCTGCTCATCACGATCTTCCTCGCGGCCTGCCAACCACAGGCCGCTGTGGTTTTGACCGATGCCCCCGTTCCAACCGCAACTGCCACGGCGACACATCAGCCCACCGTCACTCTTACAGAAACGCCGACACCCGTTCCCTCTGCCACCCCAACGCTGTTTCCTCTGCCCACACAGGACGCGACTCTCGGCCCGTGCGAGGCGCGTAACCCCGGCAGCGACCTGTATGCCATCGTTAACGCCACCTTCGGTCTCGGGTCCGGCTACGAACCGGCTGACCTGGTCAAATTGGGCAACTATGTTTCGGGCTATGTCACTCTCCCTGACCTGCAACTGCGCCGCGAAGCAGCCGAGGCGTTGGGGCGGCTTGTGACGGCGATGCAGGCTGACGGTCTCGCCCTAACCGTCCTTTCGGCTTATCGCAGTTATGCCGAGCAGTACATCACCTACCAGCGCTGGCTGGCCGAAGACCCGGAAGTTGCCGGTCAGATCAGCGCCGAACCGGGGCATAGCGAGCACCAATTGGGCACCGTGGTGGATTTCGGTTCGCCCGGACTTGCCGAACTGACCGGCGATCCAACGGAGAAATTCTCCCCGCTCTTTGCCCAGACCGGCGAAGGATTGTGGCTGGACGAACATGCTCATGAATACGGCTTCACCCTCACCAATCCGGAAGGCGCCGAACCCTGGACCGGCCTTACTTATGAACCTTGGCATTACCGCTATGTGGGCGTTGACCTGGCCGCCTATTTGCACGAAAGCAGCGATTTTTTCATCCGCTACATGTTCCAGGTGCGGCCGGGTGTGCCGTGCCTGTTGGAGTAGATGAAATTCCGATCTGCCAATCGAATAGGAGCGAAAATGTGCAGAACTGTTTTACTGGTATGTATCCTTGTGTTGGTGTTTGCAGGCGCTTGTGGTCTGCAAACGCCCCTGCCGCCCTTTCTGGGTTTTCTAGGCACCGCTACTCCCACGCACACCGTCACCCCATCGCCAACCATCACGCCTTCTCCAACCGCCACTTTCACGCCGACGTTCACCCCCACACCCACCGATACTGCCACCCCCACTTTTACCCCCAGTAACACGCCAAAACCTTACGTTGCCCCGGCGGATAACGGCTACGTTTCGTCGGTCATCTCACTGGTCAACTCCGAGCGCGCCGCGGCTGGCTTACCTGCCCTGACGGTCAATTGGACACTGGTTGCCAACTCGCAGGCCTGGAGCAATTATATGGCTTCCAGCGACAACTTCACCCACTCCGGGCAGAACGTGGGCGAGAACATCGCTGCTGGCTACGACTCGCCGGGTGCAGTCGTATCGGCCTGGATGAGCAGCGACGGGCATCGTGCCAATATCCTCAACCCCAACTACACCCAGGTGGGCGCGGGGTATGCCTATAATGCCAACTCCACCTACGGCCATTACTGGACGTTGCAATTCCTGCCTTGAGAAGCAAAAACTTCCCGCAGGTTTTGACCTGCGGGAAGTTGTCTTATACGGGGGTTTGATCGAGTTTTTTCTTGAATGCCTTCTGGCTGATCGTGTCGAATGCTTTCATGACCCTGACATTGTTTGCCAGCCCACCGATGATCGCTCCCTGCAGGCCAGTCCATGCATCGGGCAAGGAGGGCATCCTGATGTGCGGACCGAAGTCCACGCTTTGGTCGCCGACCTGGTAGGCAGCCCGCCCGGTCTTGCGGACCTCAGGCCGGTGCGCGAAAAACTCGCGCAGTTGCTCCCGTTCGGCTTCTGTCCACCAGGACGGAATGTCGGAAGTGGCTTTGAAATCACACACCTCGGCCAGGTTCTGCAGGAGCAATCTTTGTTCTTGCGTCAGGCCATTTACCCTGGAGCGGAAGTAAACCACATCCGGGTCGGTGTGCAGGAGCGGTGCCAGCCACAGGCGGTGGAGGGTGGTCCGCAGGGCATTGCGCGTGCCCGGGGCGGCAAAGTTCCCCAGCAGGTTATCATCCCGGTGGGAGGTCCAGTGCTCGGCTACATCCGGGCCGACGCGTAGCGCGTCGCACAGGCCGATGGACGGCAGGATGGGCGCACCGCAGGTCAGGAAATAGGCATCGCCCAGGGCCTCGCGGATGACCTTGAGCCCGTTGCGGTAAGCGGCTTCCCGTGGCATGTCTACGTGGCGTTTTCCGGGGAGCGCGCCGGCGTAGAGGAAGTCCAGCTTGGCGTACTCGTAGCCCCAGGCGCGGACCTTTTTCATCAGGTTTGCCAGCCATTCCAGGGCCTCCGGGTGGGTGGTGTCGAGAGCGTAGAGCTGTTCACCCCAGTTGAACCGGGCCGAAACGAGATATCCATCTTCATCGTGCAGGAGCCAATCCTTGTGTTCACGGTAGACAGGAGTGGATGGGGCAATCAGCAGGGGGGCCAGCCACAGGCCGGCCTTGCGCCCGCTGGCCTTGACCTGTGTCGCCAGCCCATCCATGCCGGAGGGGAATTTGGCATTCGGTTCCCAGTCGCCGATGCCAACCTGCCAGCCGTCATCGATCTGGAAAACATCGAAGGGCAGGTTGCCAAGATCGTTCAGGATTTTGAGTAGTTGGCCTTCATAGATTTCGGTGTACAGGCTGTACCACGAACACCAAACCTTGTAGGACTTTTTTGCCCGTCCCTTGCCCAAACGTTCGCCGAGAAGTTCCGCGTAACGGGCGAAGATCTCATCTTCCACGCCAATGGCAAGGAACCAGTCTCCGGTGCCGCCCTCGTACCAGCCGGTGAGGGTTTGGCCGTCGAGCATCACGTGGCTTTCCAGTTCCAATGCTCCGGCGAAGAGGACCTGTCCATCCGGGAGTTCCACGGCCCCGTACCATGAGCCATGGGGGCGGGTTTCACTGGCATAGACCGGATCGGTCTGCATTGGGTGCATGATGGCGGGCCGCATCGGGCGGATGGGACGGTTCATATCTACCCAGGCGGTCAGGGTCCAGGATTGCCAGCCGGAGTAGAGATAACGTACGGGAGCGGCGGGCAGGTTTACGGTCAGGATGGATGCGGAAGCGATGACACCGCCTTTGGTGGGGCGGCTTTCGGTGGCATTGACGGTCAGTGTGCGATCAGCAAGAGTGATGTCCATGAGGTTTGTCCTTGCGGGTGGAATGTCTTGCTATTATAATTCAGCCCATCTTTGAATAGCGATGATGGGAACGAGTATGCCCCCGCCGCTGACAGCGAACCCGGAACTGGTGTGAGCCGGGCCAGCCAAAAGGGCAGAATATCCTCCCGGAGCCGCGAACTGAAATCAGCGAACAGAGTCAGTGTTCAGCGAGAGTAGGGAAGCCGGAAGCCGACCGTTATCCTGGCAGGGTCTCGCCGTCAGGCCGCACCCGTGAGCGCCCGCAAGGGAAGCAGAGTGGTACCGCGTGAGCTTTGGCTCTCGTCTCTGAGTGAGATGAGAGTTTTTTATTTCAGGCATGTCGTTGCGAGGAGGGCGTTGGGCGATCTTTGCCCGCCCGACGAAGCAATCTCATGCTGGTTGCTGGAATAACTATACGGAGATTGCTTCGCCGCACAGAACGCGGCTCGCAACGACAAAATATACCGGAGGTCTCTATGTTCAAACCAGTATCCCCCAAACTTGATGTGACCGCCCTCGAAGAGGGCGTCTTGAAGTTCTGGAAAGCGCAGAAGATTTTCGAGAAGACCATTTCGGAGCGCAAGGGCGCGCCGGAATATGTTTTCTTCGAGGGGCCGCCGACTGCCAACGGTATGCCGGGTGTCCATCATGTGGAGGCGCGTGCTTTCAAGGATATGTTCCCGCGCTACAAGATCATGAATGGTTATCACGTTTCCCGCCGCGGTGGCTGGGATACGCACGGCCTGCCGGTGGAGATCGCGGTCGAGAAGAAGCTTGGCTTCACCAATAAACAGCAGATCGAAGAGTACGGCATCGAGAAGTTCAATGTCTTGTGCAAAAAGTCCGCTTTCGATTACATCCAGGAATGGGAAAAGCTGACCAACCGCATCGCCTTCTGGGTGGACCTGGGCGATGCCTATGTGACGTACACCAACGAGTACATTGAGTCGGTCTGGTGGATCCTGAAAAATTTCTGGGAGCGTGACCTGCTCTTCAAAGGCTACAAGATCGTTCCGTATTGCCCGCGCTGTGGCACGCCGCTCTCGGACCACGAAGTGGCCCAGGGCTATGCCGACGCGACCGACCCCTCGGTCTTCGTCCGCATGCCGCTGGTGGACAAGCCCGGCACCTCGCTCCTGGTCTGGACGACCACACCCTGGACGCTGCCTGCCAACGTGGCAGTCGCGGCCGGACCCGAGGTCGAGTACGTGACCGTCGAACGGTCCCTGCCTGAGGGTGGGACAGAGCGTCTCATCCTGGCCGAAGCGCTGCTGGAAAAGGTTTTCCGCGGCGAGGAAGTCAAGGTGGTGGAGCATTTCAAAGGCAAGAAGTTAAAGGGCACGAAATATCGCCCGCTGTTCACGTTCATGCCGCTCGAGAAACCGGCCCACTACGTGGTGATGGGTGACTTTGTCACCATTGAAGATGGCACCGGCCTCGTCCATATCGCCCCGGCTTTTGGCGCGGACGACATGGAAGTCTCCAAGGTAAATGACCTGCCCGTGCTGATGACCGTCGGCCCGGATGGCGCCTTCCTGCCGCAGATCACGCCCTGGCGGGGTGTCTTCGTCAAGGATGCTGACCCGTCCATCACCCAAGACCTCGATGCGCGCGGCCTCCTGTTCCGCGCCGAGAAGTATACGCATACCTATCCCTTCTGCTGGCGCTGCGATACGCCTCTGCTGTATTACGCCCGTGAGTCCTGGTACATCCGCACCAGCGCGTTCAAAGAAAAACTGGTTTCCCACAACCAGGAGATCAACTGGGTGCCGGAGCATATCAAGGAAGGCCGCTTCGGCAACTGGCTGGAAAACAACATCGACTGGTCGCTTTCGCGCGAACGCTACTGGGGCACCCCGCTCCCGGCCTGGGAATGCCCGGACTGCAAACACCGCGAGTGCGTTGGTTCGGTGAAGGAATTGTCCGAGAAGGCCGGACGCGATCTCACAGACCTTGACCTGCACCGCCCGCACGTGGATAACATCCACTGGGATTGCCCGAAGTGCAAAGGCACAATGGCCCGTGTCCCCGACCTGATCGACGTGTGGTTCGACTCCGGGTCCATGCCGGTGGCGCAGTGGCACTATCCGTTCGAGAACAAGGACAAGTTCGAAAGCCAGTTCCCGGCTGACTTTATCTCCGAAGCCGTGGATCAGACGCGCGGCTGGTTCTATACCCTGCATGCCATCAGCACCCTGCTGTTCGATAAGCCGAGCTTCAAGAACGTCATCTGTCTCGGCCTTGTGCTTGACGAGCATGGTCGCAAGATGTCCAAGCATGTCGGCAACGTCATTGACCCGTGGCTGGTTCTGAATGAGTCCGGCGCGGACGCTTTCCGCTGGTACTTCTATACGTCCGCGCCGCCCAATGCCGAGCGCCGCTTCGCACCCAGCATGGTCACCGACGTGGTCAAGAATTTCACGCTCACGCTCTGGAATGTCTACTCGTTCTTTGTGACATATGCCAACCTCGACCAGCCCAACCTGACGGCCAGGGTCAAGCCGACCAACGAACTGGACAAGTGGCTGCTCTCCTCCCTCAATGCCCTTGTCCGTGACGTGACCAAAGCCTACGAAACCTACGATGTGCCCGGCGCGACCCGCCCGATCGAAGCCTTTGTTGAAGCCCTCTCGACCTGGTACCTGCGCCGTTCCCGCCGCCGCTTCTGGAAGTCTGAATCGGACTCTGACAAGCAGGCTGCCTACTACACACTTTATACTGCGCTGGTGACCCTCTCCAAATTGCTGGCTCCCGCCATGCCCTTCCTGGCTGACGAAATGTATCAGAACCTCGTCCGCTCGGTGGACCCGCGCGCGCCCGAGTCCGTCCATCTGGCGAAATGGCCCAAAGTGGACGAAAGCCTGATCGACGAAACTCTCAACCGTGAGATGGCGCTGGTCATGCGTCTCGTTTCGCTCGGTCATTCTGCCCGCCAGAAGGCCAACCGCAAGGTCCGTCAGCCGCTGGCCGAGGCTGCTTTTGCCCTGGGCCGCTTGGATGAACGACATGCTGTGGAAACCTACGCCGACCTTATAACGGACGAGTTGAACGTCAAGAAGGTCCGTCTGCTGGATGCTTCGGGCGACGCGGCCACTTTTGCCATCAAGCCGCTGCCCAAGCAGTTGGGACAGAAATATGGCAACAAGTTCCCGGCCATCCAGAAGGCCATCCTGGCGATGGACGCGGCTGCCTCGGCCCCGGTGCTGCTCTCTGGCCAGCCGCTCAAGGTGATTGCCAACGGTGAGACGTTCGACATCCTGCCCGAGGAAGTGGAAGTGCGTGCCGATGCCAAGTCCGGTTTCGCTGTGGCGGCGGATGGCGCCTACCTGGCTGCCCTGGTCACGGAACTGACCCCGGAATTGGTCAGCGAGGGCCTGGCGCGTGAATTCGTCCGCCGGGTGCAGGACCTGCGTAAGACCGCCGATTTGGATGTGGCCGACCGAATCAAGGTCAATGTGACGGCAACCCCGAAACTGAAGGAAGCCATCGAAGCCAACCTGGATTACGTGACCACCGAAACGCTGACCGTAGAACTGGCCTTTGGGGAGCCCGGTGTCGGGTCCGTGACCGCCTCGGACGAGTTCGACGGCGAGAGGGTGACCGTCGGACTGGTCAAAGCCTGAAAGTGAATCTCCCGCAGGGGTAAGCCTGCGGGAGATTTTTGTAAGTACGCTATAATAATCCTGTATTTTGTGGAGTCAGGAGATTCCTTATGAAAGTAGCGATCCTTGCGGGTGGATTAGGCACACGCTTGTCGGAAGAAACGACAGTGAAGCCCAAGCCGATGGTCGAGATCGGTGGCAAGCCAATCCTTTGGCACATCATGAAACTTTACGCGTCGTATGGATTCAAGGAATTCGTGGTGGCCCTGGGATACAAGGGCGAGTTGATCAAGGATTATTTTCTGAACTACCACCACCTGGCTCGCAGTCTGACCGTCAATCTGGGCAGCGGGGAAGTGTCCATTCATGATGGAGATAGTGAGGATTGGGTTATCCATCTGCTTGATACCGGGGCAGAGGCGCAGACCGGCGGACGCGTGAAGCGGTTGGCCGAGTTCATCGGCAACGAGCCGTTCATGCTGACCTATGGCGATGGCGTCTCTAATGTCAATATCCCAGAGTTGCTTAAATTCCATCAGGCCCAGAGCAAAAAGGTGACCCTGACCGCCGTGCGTCCACCGGCGCGCTTTGGGCAAATGTTGATCGAAGATGGGCGCGTGGTGCAATTCCAGGAGAAGCCGCAATTGGGCGAGGGCTGGATCAACGGCGGCTTTTTTATCATCGAACCCGGCGTGGATGCACTCATCCCCGGCGACCAATCCTCCTGGGAATATGACACACTGGAAAGATTGGCTGCCGATGGGCAGGTGGCTGCTTACCAGCATGATGATTTCTGGCAGTGCATGGATACCATGCGCGACGTTCTCCTGCTCGAAAAACTCTGGGGCGAGGGAAAGGCTCCGTGGAAGCTATGGAAATGAACCGTTCCTTCTGGCTGGACCGTCCCACCTTCGTGACTGGTGGGACCGGCTTGGTTGGCTCGTGGCTGGTGCGCCGTCTGGTCGAAGCCGGGGCGGATGTGGTCTGCCTGGTGCGTGACTGGGTGCCACAGAGCGAACTGGTGCGTGCCAACTGGATCGAGAAGGTCAAAGTGGTGCGTGGCGACATCCGGGACCGCGAAGTGCTCGAACGCGCCCTAGGCGAATATGAGATCGATACGGTTATCCACCTGGCTGCCCAGACGATTGTTACCATTGCCAACCGGAACCCGGTCTCGACCTTCGAGACGAACATTGCCGGGACCTGGAACCTGCTCGAGGCTGCCCGGCGCAGTCCGCGTGTAAAGCAGATCGTAGTGGCTTCCTCCGACAAGGCCTACGGTGACCAGGAAGTGCTTCCTTATGATGAGAGCACTCCGCTCCAGGGGCAACATCCGTACGACGTCAGCAAATCC
>CAZRCR010000002.1:0-19642 GCA_964598615.1 uncultured Anaerolinea sp. | reverse complement strand
TCCTGAACTTCGCTTCGTACACGGCTTCTGTGGCGGGGCTGTTCCTGGGCATCATCGGTGGCGCTCTCTACGTCAAGAAGTATCGCAAACCAAACAAGCCGGAATGAAAGTCAAGTGATTGGACAAATTGCCCTGCCTTTACGGCAGGGCAAAACTTTATCATTTGTGTAATCTCCGCTGTAATTGACTTGTGTTAGAATTCAAAAACTATGGCCCCCTTACGCATCCTCATTGTTGAAGATCAGAGAGAAGTCAGCCGTCTGTTGCGTTCTGCTCTCGAAACATTGGAGCATGAACTGGAAGTGGTTGAGATCCCCTCCGGGGAGGAAGCGATCCTCGACAGTTCCCGCAACAAAGTGGATTTACTTGTCAGCGACTATCGCTTGCCGGGTATGTCGGGCATCGAGTTGATGCGCAAGGTGCGTAGCCATCATGCAGGGGTGAAGATTATCCTTGTTACCGGGCAAACCGATCCAAAGGTCCGCAAGGAAGTGGCAGATGCCGGAGCAGACGCTTTCTTCATCAAGCCGGTTCCAATGGCAGATTTTCTCGATGCAGTGGAACGTCATCTTGGCTTGGTGGAGACCATTCTTCCACCCGAACCAATCGCTACGGATGATGAAGAGGTTGTTCGTAAGCTGCCCGATATGCTTGCCGGGTTGCGGCAGGAACTGGAAGCTGCTACAGTGCTTTTGATGGATGATACTGGCTTTGTGCTGGCGCGTGCCGGGGATCTGCCCGACCGCAATAGCGAAGTGCCTTTGATTTCATCTTTACTTGCCATCCATAGTGCCGGGCAGAAAGTCTCGCGCTTGATCGGGCAGAAAGTACCCTCGAATTGGCATGTTTTTGATGGCGGAAAACAAGATATCGTTTTTGCCCCGGTTGGTTCCACACATGCCATGTTGGTAATGGGGAAGGGTCTGGCTGATGAAGACCGTATTATGAAAACGGTGGAAATCTTCTCCCAGGCGGCCAAACCGATCGAAGATGCCTATGCCGAGGTTCCCAGTGGAACTCCGGCTGTTCAAGAGCCGGGAACCACGCCCATCGAAGTGGTCGAGCAAAGCACCAAGGAATTGGAACCGCTGTTCAAGGAAGCGAAGAAAAAACTCAAACCGGCGGAAGTGAATGATTTCTGGGATAAAGCTGCCGATAATCACAAAGCGCCGATGAAACCTGATATGCTCACTTACGATCAGGCCAAACAACTTGGCCTGGCCCCGGCGGATGATGCCTGACGAGCATAAAGGGATTGTCCCGAAAACCGGGCTGTGATACAATTCGCCCGCTTTGGGGCGTGGTGCAATGGCAGCACATCAGCCTTTGGAGCTGAGTATCTTGGTTCGAATCCAGGCGCCCCAGCCTGAACTTCCCGCCTGCAAGCGGGGCTTTTTTCCCCACGAAGTCTTGTGCCGCCCCGCTGGCAGTGCAAGGCTTTTTGATTTCAGGAGATGACCATGAAAGTTACCGCTGTTCTGCTGGCCGCAGGTCAGGGCACGCGTATGAAGTCCAGTTTGCCCAAAGTGCTGCACCGTGTTTGCGGGCGGCCCATGATTGCCTATGCTCTCGATGCCACCCGTTCCGCCAGTACGGAGACCCCGGTTGTTGTCATCGGCACCGGTGCGGACGCGGTGCGCGATTTTCTGGGAGACGCGGCCCGTTTCGTGGTCCAGAACCCGCAATTGGGAACCGGACATGCAGTGATGCAGGCCGATGGTCTCCTGCGCGGCAAAACGGACCTGGTGCTCGTCACTTATGCCGATATGCCCCTGTTGCGTCCCGAAAGTTTGACCCGCCTTGTCGAGATGCAGGCGCAGAATTCGGGTCCGATCACGCTGTTGACGGTTATCGCTCCCGACCCGCGCGGCTTTGGACGCATTGTCCGCGGACCGGATGGGAACGTGCAGGCCATCGTGGAAGAAGCGGCTGCCACGCCGGAACAACTGTCCATTAACGAGTTGAATGTGGGAGCGTACTGTTTCCGCTCCGACTGGTTGTGGGAAGCGCTGGAGCGCATCCCGCTCTCGAAGAAAGGGGAATATTACCTGACCGATACGGTGGGCCTGGCTGTTCAGGCCGGTCTGAAGGTTCAGGCACTTGTCAGCGAAGACCTGGCCGAGACCATTGGCGTCAATACCCGTATTCACCTGGCGGAAGCCGAGATGGCCATGCGGATGCGCATCAACCGGGCGCACATGCTTTCGGGTGTCACTGTCATTGACCCGGCTGCAACTTATATCGAACCCGGTGTGACCATCGGGCGCGATACTGTTATTTGGCCCAACACATACTTGCAGGGAAATACTACCATCGGCGAGAATTGCGAAATTGGCCCGGAGACGGTGGTACGCGACTCGAAGATCGAGAACGGCTGCGTGGTCTTCAAGGCCGTAGTGGAAGGTGCCTGGTTGGAGGAAGATGTGGACATGGGTCCCTTTGCCCACTTGCGCAAGGGCGCACATCTTTGCAAGGGCGTCCACATGGGCAACTTCGGCGAGGTGAAGGACTCCACCCTGGGCCCCGGTACCAAGATGGGACATTTCTCTTACATCGGCAATGCCACCATCGGCGAGGATGTGAACATCGGTGCCGGAACGATCACGTGCAACTACGACGGCGTCCACAAGAATCCCACTGTCATTGGCGATGGGACCTTTATCGGCTCGGATACGATGCTCGTTGCCCCGGTCAACCTGGGCAAGCATGCCAAGACCGGCGCCGGTGCGGTGGTGACGAAAGATGTGCCCGACGATACGCTCGTGGTGGGCGTTCCGGCGCGGCCGATCAAAAAACTGAACGAGGTGGCGAAATGACACAGCTTACTGACCAGGAACGCCGATCCTTGATTGACCTGGCGAACGAGGCCCGCCGCCGGGCTTATGTGCCCTATTCCAACTATCAGGTTGGGGCCGCCTTGCGCACGAAAAATGGGCGTATCTTCACCGGTTGCAATATCGAAAACGCTGCTTATCCCCAGACAATGTGCGCTGAGCGGGTTGCGATCTTCAAAGCGGTTTCAGAAGGCGAGCAGGAATTCGAAGTCATTGCCGTTGTGACTCCCAACGGCGGGACGCCCTGCGGCGGCTGCCGTCAGGTGATGGCTGAATTTGGATTGCAGACCGTGGTGTTGATCGCGGATGGTGAAGGGCATCTCTTGCAGGAGGTTACCGTCGCGGACCTGTTGCCGGGTGCGTTTACTCCCAAGGATCTGCCCCGGTAGGCAACGTTATCCGATGAAGGAATCCCGTTCCTTTCGGGCTGAAGCGGTTGTCCTGCGTCATGCGGACTGGGGGGAAGCGGACCGTATCCTGACGCTGTACACGCGCGAGCGCGGCAAGTTGCGAGCCGTTGCCAAGGGGGCGCGGCGCATCAAGTCTCGTAAGGCTGGTCATCTCGAACCGTTCACGCGTGTCACCCTGCAGCTGGCGAAAGGCCGCGAAATGCCCATCGTTACCCAGGCCGATACAGTGGAACCTTACCTTGCCTTGTGCGAAGACCTGGTCAAAACGGCCAATGCTGCCTATCTGGTGGAACTGCTTGACCGGTTCACGTACGAGGACGAGTCGGCCGACCCGGCCATCTTTCACTTGCTGACAGACAGCCTGTCCCGCGTGGCCGATTTGGCGGATGTGTGGCTGGCACTGCGTTACTACGAGATCCGTCTGCTCGATTTTCTTGGCTTCCGGCCACATTTGTTCGAGTGCGCCAATTGCGGAGCGGAAATCAAGCCCGAAGACCAGTTCTTTTCCTCCTCGGCGGGCGGGGTGTTGTGTCCGCGTTGTGGGGCGGGTTTGCCGGGTGTGCGCCCCATTTCGCTGGAAGCATTGCGCAATTTACGCCACTTCCAGCGCAGTTCCTACCCTGAAGCGCAGCGGGCGCGGCCCGCTCCCGAGGTCCGGGCGGAGATCGAAGCCTTGATGCAGGGGTACATTACCTACCAGTTGGAGCGCGAACTGAATTCCCCCGGTTTTCTGAAGCAGATCAAAAAATAACGGCGACTGTGGAAGTCGCCGTTTTGTTTATTTCGACCAGTCGAGGAAGAATGTTCGCACGAAGGGTTCGATGATCCAGCCCATCTTGCGCCACAGGAATTTCTGGACCGCTTTACTGCGGACGGAATAGAAAACGCGGGCGAACCCGGTACGGAATTGCAGTGCCCGGCCCATGCGCGACCAAAGCACGGTCGATTTGTAATCCTTGAACGAGAAATCCTTTTTTGCGAAAGCCTTTTGGATGGCTCGCGCTGCCAGGTTGCCGTAACCAAGCGCCAGGCTGATCCCCTCGCCATAGACTGCGTCCACGCCGGCCGCGTCGCCCACCAGCACCACGCGCGGGGCGGAGAAATCCGTTCTCGGGTCGAACCAGCGGATGGGGTGGCCTTCGAGCTTGTAGTCTTTCAGATCCAGCCCGTGGCGGCGGAACTCCTCTCCGAGTGCTTCGATCAAGGACACGTCTGCTGGCCGGGGATTGGTGCCGCTGTCGTAGACGCCGCGCACCCGGATGGGTTTGCCATTTTCGATGGATGGGAAGTCCCACACATAACCCTGGATGCCCTGCGGGATGACCAGGAAATCGAAATACGAATCGGCTTGTTTGTGGAAGGATGCTTCCGGCTTTGGTTCGGTAACCACTTCCAGCAGGCGGGCAACATGCAGGTTTTCGTGCGGGATGATGGTGCGCCGTACCACGCTGTTCGACCCGTCTGCTCCCACCACCACACTGGCGCGATATTCGCCCCGGTCGGTTTCGAGGATGACTTCCGAAGCGGTGGCGGTCATGTGCTTTACGGTTGTGTTTTCATGGATGAGGAAGCCGCGTTGGCGGGCTTTATCAGCCAGCCAGGCGTCGAACTCATGGCGGCGGATGCAGCGGAAAGCGAACTTGCCCTTGCGTTCGCCGCGCATGGTCATGCCTTTTCCATCGAAATCGAAATGGGACCAATCCACATCCACGTGGGGGATTTCGGTGATATCCAGCCCCAGGTTGCGCAGTACAACTTCCCCATCCGGCAGAACGCCGCCGCCGCACAACTTGGGCCGCGGGTGACGCGCTTTTTCGAGGATGAGCGTGCGCGAAACCAGTTCGGGCGCGATCTGTGCCAGGTGGAGCGCTGTGGAGATTCCGGCAGGGCCTGCGCCCACAATGATGATATCGTAGTGGTCGGACATGATTCTTATTGTATGTGAAGAGCTTCATACACGCAAGGAGTCACCGGGTATAATGGGCGGCTGTACTTTGGAGAAACATGATCAAAGCATTGATATTCGACTTCGACGGTCTCATCATGGACACGGAATCGCCCGAGGTGGAAACCTGGCGCGAACTGTTCGCCGAACATGGCGTGGACTTCCCGCTCGACATCTGGTTGCGTGATGTGGTCGGCTCGACCGCGGCCAACTTCAACCCGGCTGCATACATCGGTTCTGTCACCGGCCGGACCGTCGACCTGTCTGCGTTGCAGGCGCGAGCGCGGACCGTTCGGCTCGACAAGCTCGCGCGCCTGGGTCCGCTCCCCGGCGTAACGCGCATCCTGGAGGACGCCTCCCGCCTCGGCCTGAAACGCGCTATTGCCTCCAGTTCGCCCCATGCCTGGGTGGACGGTTATCTGCGCCAGTTGGGTCTGGCCGGTTCGTTCGAGGCGGTCATCTGTCGCGAAGATGCACCGTGCATCAAACCGGCTCCCGACCTGTTCCTGAAAGCGCTCAAGGTTCTGGGCGTGCAGGCGGCGGATGCGGTGGTCTTCGAGGATTCGCCCAACGGCATCCTGGCGGCCAGCCGGGCCGGGGTCCGGGCGGTGGCTGTGCCCAATCCGATCACGAAACATGGCAACCTGTTCGGCGCGGCGCTGGTACTGAATTCGCTGACCGATCTGACACTGGAGGTGCTCCTTGAAAAGCTCGAACATTAAAGTCCGCCCGGAAACACCGGAAGATATAGCTGCTATCCGGCAGGTGGAAGAGGCCGCCTTTGGTCGCTCCGCCGAAGCCGACCTCGTGGACCTGTGCCGCAGCCGCGGCAAGGTCACGCTCTCCCTGGTGGCCGTGGAGGGGAAGCGGGTGGTGGGTCACATCCTGTTCACCCCGGTCACGCTCGACCCGCCGCATCCCGGCTGGCAGGGGGTGGGGATCGGACCGGTGGCTGTGCTCCCCGAATGCCAGCGTACCGGCATCGGGTCGCGTTTGATGACGATGGGACTGGAACTGTGTCGCACCAACGGCTTCGATTTTGCCGTCCTGCTGGGCGACCCGCGCTATTATTGCCTGTTCGGCTTCATCCCGGCGCGGGAATTTGGCCTGACGAGCGATTACGGTGATGGCGACGAGTTCCAGGCACGCGAACTGCGCCCCGGTGTGTTGAAGGGGGCGCAGGCGAAGGTCAAATATGCGGGGGAGTTCGAGGAAACGGGTTGTTGAAAGAAGACTGGCCGAAAGGCCAGTCTCTTGTTTATGGTTTGCGCTTCTTGATTTCCAGGCAGTCCAGCCCCCATTTGAGCAGGGTGCCGCCCAGTTTGGTGACCAGCGAGAGCAGGAAGAGCGGAATGCCATAGACCAGCACTTCGCGCGGCAGGAGCAGACTCGACGCGCTGTGCGAGAAGGCGATCTCTGCCGGGACCATCCCGTCGAGGACCTGGAAGCTTGTGCCTTGGGTGAACAACTGGTGTGCACCCCACAGCACCCAGGCAAATCCAAAGATGCCGAGGAGGATTAGAACGATGCCGATCACTTTGGTGATCGACCAGTTGCCGGAAGTGGGATATTCTTCACCGATGCTCATGGGGTTCTCCTGAATGGGAAGGTTTTCTTATCCAGATGTACGCAGGAAAGATGACGAGGATGCGCGCGTTGCCGGTTTCGCAGGGAACTATTCCACGAAGAAATCGAATCCGGCATGTTTGAACGACGCGATCAGTTCTTTGTTCATTTTTACCATCACATCTGCCGGGTAGCGCAGCCGGAACAGGAACTGGGCGTTGTTGCGGATCTCGAGACGGGTCATTTCTTCCACGGCCCAGGTCGTCCACCCATCGCCGCCCTGTTTGTCAGCCTCGACGGTCTCGATGAACGCCTTTTCGAGATATTCCTCAGCCTTGACGCTGAAGTCGCCGTATTTGGCATCGAAGGCCTGCTTGATGGCCTCGTCGCTATCGTGGCGATATTGCTCCCGGTGGACGATCACATCCTGCGGGAGTTTGGGGATGCGGTTGGGAACGGACTTGGGATAGCCCAGCGTAAGTACCATCAGCGGCAGGACGTACTCCGGGATGGCAAAGGCCTCCCGGGCGTTATCCACGTTCGATTGGATCGTCCCTACGTAGACCGAACCCAGCCCCAGGCTTTCGGCCAGGAGGGTGACCGTCTGGGCGGCACACATCAGGTCCGCGTAGGCGATGAGGAAATGGGAAAAGGCCTGTTCCCCCTTGAACTCGGTCCCGTTGAGTTCGGCCCAGCGCTTGACCCGCTCGAAGTCGAGACAGAAGATCATCGAAAGTGGGGCGTTCTTGACCCAGGGCTGGTTGCCAACCAGTTCGGCCAGTCTCTGCCGATTCCCGGGCTCTTGTACGAGGATGATCGAGACTGGCTGGATATTCCCCCCGGTCGGGGCATTGTTGGCGGCGTTCATCAGTTTTTGGATCACTTCCTCGGGAACAGGCTCATCTTTGAAGTTCCTGACCGAGCGCCGTTTCATCGTTAATTCGTACAGGTCCATTGTCTCGCCTCCGGGTTGTTTCGAGTATGGATAGTATAACGTCATTTCAGCAAAACTCCCGCCCAACAGGCGGGAGTTGAAAGCGGGGAAGTCAATTTCAACACAAATCGTAGAGGTTGGCGCGTTTGCGGATCGCCTCCAGGCTGCCTTCCAGGATCTGCAGGAGCAGGGGCTGCTGGTCCGTATTGTCCGCGGCGAAGCCGGAGACGATATTTTTCAATTGCGCCCCCTGGGCCTGTAGCAGGAGGTAGTTATCCGGGTCGGTGTTCACGGCCAGGATCGGGTGGTCGGTGAAGAGCAGGATCTGGTGGCTGTCTTTGTGTTCCCGGATGATCGGCACCAGCAGTTTGATCATATCCTCGTTATCGAATTGTTGTTCAGGGGCATCGATCATCACCGGGCCAACGTCGCTGTTCATGATGTCGATGCTCATCAAGATGGAACGCCGCAGGCCGATGGACAGCGAGAAGAAGTCCTTCATGCTCGGTTTCCCAACGCGCCACTGCTCATTGACGGTAAGCTTGTAGCCGTTCGCGTCCGCACTGAGTTTCAGGAGCGGGTCTTTCTGGCTGTCGAGGAAACGCGGGGTGGAGAACTTTTCGTTGAACGCCTTGACGTTCTCCGGGGTTGGGGGGCCAAAAGTATTTTGTAGATACGCCTGCAGATTGACCGGATCCTTGACCATTGCTTCCACGAGAACTGGGTCGTGGAATTTAAGCTGCCGGGAGATCGCCTGCGCCTGGGCCGGGGCAAGCGGGCTGACGGTCCCGGCGTTGGGATCGAGGGCGCAGGCTTCGGCGGCTGGCTGGCCGGTTTTGCGTCCAAAAGCATAGTAACTGGATGCCCCGGCGGTGACCTGTTCCAGGAAGACCACCACGTCGCCTTCCGGCGGCGGGGAGGCCGGGTCGAGCGCGCTCTGGATCAGTTTGCAGATCGTGGATTTCCCGGTCCCTTTCTTCCCGGCGATGCAGTTTAGGTTGCGGTTGTAGCGGAGTTCCTGTTCCCCCAGGAAGGGATGTTTGATCGCCATGCCGAGGATGCACAGGCCGTCGAATTCCTTGTAGCTGGCGGTGATCCGCACGCGCGAGGCCGGCATTTTGATGGCGGTGTGCAGACCGGAGAAGGTGGGCTCTGTCATCTTCAGGTAGGTGAAGCGCTTGGCGATGGCCGACAGGTCGTGGGCGTCCGAACCCTGGAAATAAGCCAGGGAGGGGAGACCATTTTCCCCACGCAGTTCGTCGATCCAGGCTTTGACGGGTTGTTTGAGTTCCTTGTCCACTTTGCTGAAATTATCCGGGTCGACGATCTCCACCGCTCTCAGCACCGGGCTTTTCAGGACGTTTTCCATGGCCCCGCTTTTCAGTTTGTACAGTTTGAGCAAAGCCTGGTCGAACGCATCGATGTGCGCCGGGATGGGCAGGCCGCCTTTCTTCTGGATGAGTTCGATGGTGTCTTGCACGCTGGCCCGCCCCACCTTGGGATTCTGTCCCCAGTCGTTCGGGGCAAAGCCGAGATCGTTGAGCAGGTCGCAGATCATGAAATGGACCTTGCGGCGCGGGTCCTGCGGCGGGAAGATGGCCAGGATGTGGACGCCGGTGGTGCTGATCTCCACCCCCGGCAGGATGAGCAGTTCGGTTTGCCCCATGGCGAGGTTGACGTTTTGAGCTTCGTCGTCGATGACCTCGTACCAGGTGGGCGCGGCCTGGTCCATCATCTTCCCGCGGCGCGCCTCCGGATCGTTCCACAGGGTGCCGATGCCGTTGTGGTCCGTCACCGCGACGATGCCCACGCCTTTGGCCAGGAATTCCGCCACCATTTTCGAGGCCAGGACCTTGGCCCTGGCCAGCAGGTCTCCTTTGGTGGCATTCCACTGCGAGAAATAGTCGGGGTTGTTGTCCTTTTTGGCGAAGGCGACATCGTAGGGGTTGAAGTCGTATTTGTCCGTTCCGCGGGCATCCGAGGATGCCGGGGTATGGAAGTGCAGGTCCGCTTTGTAGAAGCGGGTGCCGAACTGCAGGGTCTGGAGCCGGGCCAAACTGTCGAGAAGCGGATTTGCCATATTTCCCTTCCTTTTCAAATGTCCCCGAAGAGCGGGGTGAAAAGCGACCATTCCCATTATTGCACGAATCCCCCGGGATGTTGAACGCAGTTTTTCGGTCGAAAGGGATTGTAAGTTTTCTTTACGGGCCTGTGAAATAAGAACTCCCGTCCGCAAGGCGGGCGGGAGCGGGTGCCGGTCTGTCTATTGGCTGGCTTTTGACTTGCGCCGGGCGCGCACGAGACGCGCCGCCAGGCTGATGAGCCCGATGAGGAGACCGAGCAGGATGGCCAGGAAAGACAGGGGGAGCAGGAAGAACGGTTCGTGCAAGATGCCCTGCGCGTCGACCGTTGGTTTGATCAACTTGAAGGTGACGAACCCCGCGGCGGCCGCAAGGAACAGGGCGATGCTCAACCAGGTGGATGTGCGGATGAATTTGTTCATGCGGTTGTGCTCCTTTTCGGTGAAAGTGATGCTTCTTGAATCCGGGTTGGTTGTAACCGATCTTTTACGGGACGCTTTGTTAGCCCGCTTTTTGCTTTGAATAGTAACAATAGAAATCAATTAAGACGCCATTGTTTGTTTTTAAATAAGCGCAATCTTGTGTGTTGTTCCAGATAGGTGTGCTTTTATTCCAAAACAAATCTGTTTCTGTGTTTTTTCCAATCTTTGTCCAAATAGAAACAGATTGTCTTGGATGCAAAGAATATTTTGGGAAAATAAATTCATGCGCTGCTTTGTCCAGCAATTTCCACTCGGTCATATCCACAACTTCATCGCCAAAGTTGCTGATTTCTATAAACTCATTGTCAATATCTTTTCCTTCAGGATTTGAATTTATCTTTGAAATTCGGATTATTGGAATGCTATGTTCTTTTTCAGTAATTATAGTTTGAGACTTTACTACACCTGCAAACGCTAACGCCAATTGAGAGCGGGTTTCTTGCTTTAAATCACCTTCTATTTTTTCACAAATCGTATTCGCCAGCAATATTCTTTGCGTTGAATCTAGCCGTGCGTGAAATTCAGCAAGTTGAGACGATGATTTACTGTAAAGGTAAAAGTTTATTCCAGAGATAACTTCAATCAACGCTCCGCCAATTGCGCTTATGTAGGCTATGTCATTAAGATGATTGACTAGCAAAAATACACCTGCCGCAATAAAAGAGGAAATACCGATGAAAGCCCAAATTAATGCCCAAGTAAAACTTCGTTGCGCCTGTGTCAGTACCAACGAATAATAACTTGTAAGAAGTTGAATTTGAGATGCCGCAATCCTTTCGATGTTATTAGATGGGCTGGATAAAAGGTTATTGGCGATATTGAATATGTTGTTGATTATGTCACTCGTTGTTTTTGCAGTATTTATAAAACTGGGTGAATACTTGTTCATCTTTATCTCGTTGTTTTCTGACCGAATTTCTTGTTCAGGCTCACTATTTCCATCAAATTTTATTTTAGGCGATAAGGGCAGGTTGAATTTCTTTTGCTTTGTGTTAATTGAGCGAATCAGTTCTTTCCAGCCCTTTTCTTTCGATGTAGAGAAGTCTACATATTGATAAATTCTTAATGCGTCTGGTATTGCGCAATCGTCTAACTTTATTGGAATTATGAACAACTCGCCATCTGGCTTTTCATAGGCTCTTTCAAGAGCATATTTGACTTCTTTTTGAAAATATCCTAGCCGTGTTACTGATGAATTTGACAAGAAAATAAGCACTAATGAACTGTTGTTCAGCGCTGTGAGTATTTCTTTTTCCCAATCGTCACCCGCAATAATGCGTTTAGTATCCATCCATGATTGCACACCTACTTCGAGTAGTTTTGCATGGATGGCTTCAACTATCGCCCTGTCTGGCGATGAATACATAAGAAATACTGAAAGAAAATTTTCTGATTGTCTCATCTGATAATCATGTTTTCAAAGACTAATATGACGAAGATGCGGGCTAACAGGGGTTATACCGTCGCCGTATAAGGGCTTTTGGGCGGTGTGCCACCTCATAACATCCTAATTGATTTAGGATGTTATGCCGCCAATCATTAAAATATCCTGCAAGTAGTATATAACAAAATCCCTCTCCTGCGCAAATCAAGAATAAAAACTCTCCCGCCAGTCACCCGGCGGGAGAGTTCCTTGAATTATGATCGCGAACAGCCAATCGCTAACCGCTGCTCTCCCCGTACAACTTGCGGTGCACGGCGCTCAGCGCCCGTACCTGCTCGGCGGCATGGTATGACGACCGCACCAGCGGCGCCGACTCGACCCAGCGGAAGCCGATCTCGCGCCCGTAGTCACGCAGTTCCTTGAACTCTTCCATGCTGTAGTAACGTGCGATGGGCAGGTGCTTCTTGCTCGGCTGGAGGTACTGGCCGAGGGTCAGGATGTCCACGCCCCAACTGCGCTGGTCGCGCATCACGGCTTTCACCTCGTCCATTGTCTCGCCCAACCCCAGCATGATACCGGACTTGGTCAGCACTTCGGGGTCGAGTTTCTTGGCGCCCGAAAGAATGGCCGCGCTCCACTCGTAGTGGTCCTGCGGCTGGACCTTCTTGAACAGGCTGGGCACCGTCTCCACGTTGTGGTTCAGGATCTCGGGACGGGCGTCCATGACAATCTTCAATGCTTCGAGCGAGCCCTTGAAATCGGGGATCAGCACCTCCACCGAGCAGCCGGGCAGCAGTTCCCGGATGCGGCGGATGACCATGGCGAAGATCGGTGCGCCGCCGTCGTGACGGTCGTCGCGGTTGACGGAGGTGATGACGGCGTGTTTCAGGTTCATGGACTTGACCGCCTGGGCCACGCGTTCCGGCTCCAGCCAGTCGAGCGCCTCGGGGCGTCCGTGCTTGATGTCGCAGAAGCCGCAGGTGCGCGTGCACACGTCACCGAGCATCAGGAAGGTGGCGGTGCCGGACCCCCAGCATTCGCCCATGTTGGGGCACATGGCCTCCTCGCAGACGGTGTGCAGCGCCTTCGAGCGCATCAGCGTTTGCAGGCGTTCGTAGGTCTCGCCGGAGGGGGCGCGGACTTTGATCCACTCCGGGCGGCGGAGCGGAGTGGTGTTGGTCGTTTCGGGATCGACGCGTTCCCGGGTGGGGGTGACAGGCATAGGGTCCTCTTTGCGCGTGGTGCGTCGCACTGGACGGGGAGATCGATCCATTAGACAGGTGGGGCTTTCGCCTGGAACCATTCCGTTAAAAATGGTGCGACGCACTTGCGCTTAATAATATTTATCAATTTATTCTAGTAAATTATACCAACCTTACCCGCCAAATGCAAACGTGGGCATACCTTCGATCTTCGTCCGGACCCGGAACAGGCCGCCGGAGAAGGGGTACTGCGCCAGCGCGGCCTCGTCCGTGCCCTTGCGTGCCGAGGTGACGTAGAGATCGGTCAGGTCTGCGCCGCCGAAGACGCACGAACTGACGTTCAGCGCCGGGAAGTGAATTGTTTCGAGCAGCGCGCCCGTGGCCGGGTCCCAGCGGGTGACGGCTGCCCCGCCCCACAGGGCGATCCACAACTTGCCCTGTGCGTCGCTGGTCATGCCGTCCGGCCAGCCGAGCGCTTCGGGCACACGCACGACCGTCCGCGGGTTGGCAATGTCGCCCGTGGCCAGGTCGTAGTCGTAGGCCGTCACCATCCGGGTGGGCGTGTCGATGAAGTAGAACGTTTGATGGTCGGGACTCCAGGTCAGGCCGTTGGAGATGCGCAGGCCCGAGAGCAGGGTGTGCAGGGAGCCGTCGGGGTGGAGCGAGTAGAGCGAGCCGGAGGCTTCCACCTCGGCATTGTCCATCGAGCCGACCAGGAAGCGGCCCGCCGGGTCGCACTTGCCGTCGTTGAAGCGGTTGCCGGGCAGGTGTGCTTCGGGGTTCGCCAGCGGGATGAGGTCGTCAAAAAATTCCAGGCGGGCGATCCCGCCCTGGTGGGCCAGCACCAGTTGCCGGTCCCGTGTGGGGGCGGCGCAGCCGAGCGGACCGCCCACGTCGAGCACGGTGTCGGTCGCCTCGTCGGGGGCGTAGAGGTGCAGGTCGCCGGCGTAGATGTCCACCCAGGTGAGCAAGCCGGAAGGGGCGTCCCAGGCGGGACCTTCGCCAAGGGTGGCGCGGGCATCCAGCAGGAGTTCAGGCTTCATTCGATGGCTCCAAAATATCCTGTTTTTCGAGGGCCTGTTTGACCAGAGGATTGATCTCCGCCCCATCCTGCTCTCCCTGCACCAGCCAGGCCAGGAATTCCACGTTGCCTTTGGGTCCCAGCACGGGGCTGCGTGCCAGGTCACGTACGGAAAATCCCTGCGTCTGGGCGAAGGGGAGCACGTCCATCAGGACGGACCGGTGAACGGCCGGGTCGCGGATGACACCCTTGTTCTTCGCCGTTTCCTTGCGCCCGGCTTCGAACTGGGGCTTGATGAGGGCGACAATACCCCCCTCCGTCTCCCCCCACTTGCTTCGCAAATGGGGGGAGTGCCCCGCAGGGGCGAGGGGGGTGAACCACCCCTTCACCACCGGCAGCAGGATCTTCAAAGAAATGAACGATGCATCGATGACCACCAGGCTGACCGGCTCGGGCAGGCTTTCCACGAAGCGGGCATTGGTCTCTTCCATGACAACCACGCGCGGGTCGGTGCGCAGTTTCCAGTGCAGGATGCCCCGGCCCACGTCGATGGCGTAGACTTTTGCCGCCCCGTGCTGGAGCAGACAGTCGGTAAACCCGCCTGTGGATGAGCCGACGTCGACGCAGACGCGGCCGCTTACATCGACAGGGAAGCGGGTCAGGGCGGCTTCGAGCTTGTCGCCGCCGCGCGAAACGAAGCGCGGACCTGAGTCCAGGTCCAGCCGCGCTTCGGGGGCTACCTGCGCCGAGGGCTTGATCTCCACTTCCCCGTTCACGCGCACCTGACCGGCCATCACCAGAGCCTGGGCTTTGGCGCGGCTTTCGACCAGTCCGCGTTCGACGAGCAGGAGGTCCAATCGGGTTTTTGGCATGCCCGTATTGTACCGCTTTCGTGTAAAATAATCTTATGCTCAAGGCCTTGTTGAAAACCATGCGCCCCCGCCAGTGGACGAAGAACGCCTTCCTCTTCGCTGCGCTGGTCTTCGATGGAAAACTCTTCCACCTGCCCGACTTCCTGCGCACGCTGGCCGGTTTCGGGCTGTTCTGCCTTATCTCCAGCGCGGTCTACATCTTCAACGACCTGCTGGATGTGGAAGCCGACCGCCAGCACCCGGTGAAGAAGAACCGTCCGATTGCCTCGGGCAGGCTGCCGGTCCCGGCGGCGGTGGCGGCAGGCGTGCTGCTGGTGGCGGGTACACTGGCGGGCGGGTATTTCCTGGCCTGGCAGTTCGCTCTGACCCTGCTGGCCTATTTTGTCCTGATGCTGGCCTACTCGAAGTGGCTCAAGCACATCCCTATTCTGGATGTGCTCATCCTGGCGGCCGGGTTCGTGCTGCGCGTCCATGCCGGGACAACACTGATCGTGGTGGAACGCTTTTCGCCCTGGTTGTACGTGTTGATGACCTTGCTTTCTCTATATCTCGGCTTTGGCAAGCGCCGCGCCGAACTGGCCCTGCTTTCAGGGGAGGCTTCTTCGCATCGCAAGGTGCTGGAGGGCTATACCCTGCCCCTGCTCGACCAGTTCATCACCATCGTTTCCGGTACCACCATCGTGGCCTATTCGCTCTACACTTTCTTCCGGCCCGACGCCCCCGAGAACCACTCCCTGATGCTGACCATCCCGTTCGTGGTCTATGCGATTTTCCGTTACCTGTACCTGATCCAGGTCAAGAACATTGGCGGCGAACCGGAGGAGATCCTGCTCCGTGACCGGCCATTCCAGATCTCGATCTTCCTGTGGGGACTGGCCGTACTGGCGGCGTTCTATCTGGTATAGGATCAGCTCCCAAATCCCCGTTCCATGATCACATCCTCCGCTCCCGGCAAGATCATCCTGTTCGGCGAACATGCCGTGGTATACGGACGTCCTGCCCTGGCGGTACCGGTCACCCAGGTGCAGGCCACGGCTGCCGTCTGGGCCACACCCGGACCGGGAACCTGGGTGGAAGCGCCCGACATCGGTCTCCGCTCGAAAGTATCCAGC
Organism: uncultured Anaerolinea sp.; assembly: GCA_964598615.1. Lineage (GTDB taxonomy): Bacteria > Chloroflexota > Anaerolineae > Anaerolineales > Villigracilaceae > UBA877. The sequence goes on along the minus strand of CAZRCR010000002.1, from coordinate 3,799 downwards.
CTTCCGGCGCATCATCCGCTTGCCACAGCGCTCAACGGGGTCTTCACAACACTGGGCATTGCCTCCCATTCCCCGTTCACGATCAACGTTTTGTCGACCATCCCGGTGGCTTCGGGCCTGGGGTCCGGCGCGGCGGTCAGCGTGGCCGTCATCCGTGCGCTTGGGGAGTTCCTCGGCCAGCCATTGACCGATGAGCAGGTCTGTGCCCTGGCTTACGAAGTGGAAAAACTCCACCACGGCACTCCCTCGGGCATCGACAACACGGTCATCGCCTATTCCAAACCGGTCTACTTTGTCAAAGGCCAGCCCATCGAAACCTTCCGCGTCGGCGCACCGTTCACCCTGGTGATCGGCGACACGGGCGTTTCCGCGCCCACGAAGGAGTCGGTGGGTGATGTGCGCAAACTCTGGGAAGCGGACAAGACGCGCTGGGAACAGACCTTCGACCGGGTCGCGGCCATCGTCAAACGCGCGCGCGAAATGATCGAAAGCGGGGACTGGAGGGCGCTGGGTCCCCTGATGGACGCCAATCATGCCCTGCTTCAGGAACTGACCGTCTCCAGCCCGGACCTCGACCGGCTGGTGGCGGCTGCCCGCAGGTCCGGGGCGCTGGGAGCGAAGATGAGCGGTGGAGGCCGCGGGGGAAACATGATCGCCCTCGTTGACAAGGAAAATGCCCCGGCAGTGGCCGAAGGTTTGATGTCCGCAGGGGCTAAACGGACGATCATCACGACCGTCACCTCATAGCGGCTTGCTAGCATCTTGTTAGCTGACCCATAGGTTGCGCGAATCCCTTTGGGGTATCATCGTCCCGAAAGGATTGGTTATGGCTACTCCCCACCCCCAACATCCCATGCTGCGTGTCCTGGGCCTGCGCGATTTCCGGCTGTTGTTCGCCGGCACCACCACATCCCTGCTCGGTGACCAGTTCCCCTTCATTGCCACCCCCTGGCTGGTGCTGAAACTGACTGGCGACCCGTTGATCCTGGGCACGGTCCTGGCCCTGGAATCGATCCCGCGTGCGGTTTTCATGCTGCTGGGCGGGGCAATCACCGACCGTCTTTCCCCGCGCATCATGTTGCTGGTCTCCGATATCATCCGCTTCTTCCTGACCGCCTTGATGGCCCTGATCGTTTTCACCGGCAATGTGCAGGTCTGGATGATGTACGCCTTTGGCCTGGGATTCGGGCTGGTGGCCGGCTTTGCCGTCCCGGCGGGTAACAGCATCGTCCCGATGCTGGTCGATGAGAGCGACCTGCAGGCAGGCAATTCGATCTTTATGGGGATGAGCCAGTTGATCGGCTTTTTCGGCCCGACGGTGGCCGGCATCCTGATCGGAGCTTATGCGGAATCCGATATGGGCATCTGGCTGGCCTTTACCATCGACGCAGTCAGTTTCGCGGCCTCGGCGATCTGTTTGTGGGCGATGCATACTGGCCGGAGCCGGAAGGACACCGACGAAGCCGATGGAACCGCGAAGGAAACGGTCTGGCAGTCGATCTGGGCCGGGGTGAAATACCTGTGGGATGACACCCCCCTGCGCTTGATGTTCCTGATCGTGACCGCAATGAATTTTCTCTTTGTCGGGCCCTTGCTGGTGGGAATCCCGGTGCTTGCCAGCCAGCGTTTGCCGGAAGGGGCAGTCGCCTATGGTCTGCTCGTTTCGGGCTATGCGGGGGGAAACCTGGCGGGTTACATCCTGGCCGGAGTCCTGCCGCGTCCCGGCGGGCAGAAAATGCGTTTCTTCCTGATCGCGCTGCTTGCCACCTTTGGCGGCGTCATCGCGGCGATCGGTTTGCTCTACTCAACCTGGATCGACTTTGCCTTGATGCTCCTGCTTGGCCTGGGGAATGGCTATATTTCGATCATGATGTTCACCTGGATCCAAAAGCGCACGCCTCGGGATATGCTGGGCCGGATGATGAGCATGATTATGCTTTCGAACAATGGATTAGTGCCGATCTCCCAGGCGCTTTCCGGTGTGATTAGCAAATGGAGCCTGACCGGTCTGTTCGTGGGGGCTGGTGTACTGATGCTGGGCCTCACGTTGTTCATCGCCCCCCATCCAGGCTTGCGCCGCTTCAGCGAGGAACTGGCGGGCTGAACGCAAACCCTGAAAACAGGGGCCGTATATTTTATGAAATTCTTATTCTGAAGTGTTATCATCGTTTCATCATGAACAAGTATGCTCGTCCCCCTTGTTAAGCCGCCTCCGTAAGATCAGGCGCAACCGGTAAGGCCCTGCGGGCCTGTTTTGCGTTTTCCCTTGCAAGGCAACAATTGATTTTTGAGTTCCTTGACGGCACCTGACGCTGCCGTCTTGGCGCGCCTGCCCGTGGTCCGCCCCGGCTCCATTCTGTCCACTTTATCCAACCGACAGAATGGAGGCAAAAATGGAAATGATCCGGGGCAAAACGTCCCTGATGATCGACGTGGCCGCGCTGGCATCCCGCCGGACGGGTTACGCTCACACTTTGCTCGACCTCGGTACGGGCGATGGACGTTACGTCCGCACCCTGGCCGTGCTCAACCCAGACTGGTTCTTGATCGGCATCGATGCCTGCCGCGAGAACTTGCATGCAAACTCACAGGTAAAACTCCCGAACGCTTTGTACCTGATCGCCAGCGCCCAGACGCTCCCGAACGAACTGGCGGGCATCGCCGACCGGATGACGATCAACTTCCCGTGGGGCAGCCTGCTTTCCAGCCTGCTGGAGGATGTCCCGGCCCTGACGGGCGGACTTGCCGCTCTTGCCAGGCCAGGGGCCGGCCTGGAGATCCGCTTGAATGGCGAGGCATTACTGGAAGCAGGTTTTAATCTGGCTGACGGAGTGGACAAGGTCCGCGCAGCTTTGTCCGGGAACGGGTTCCGCGTTGCGAAAACGGCGGTGATGGGTCCCGCTGAGTTGAAGGGATTTCCCAGCACATGGGCCCGCCGCCTGGCTTTTGGACGCGATCCGCGCGCGGTGTTGTTGACCGCTACAGCCGGATGACAGAACCGCCGGAGGGAAGCCTCCGGCGGCGATTTTTACATATTCTTTTATGGGTACCAGGATATGGCAGGTGTGGTGGATATTACGGCGTGACGGTGATGCTGGAGACCAGCGCGTCGAGGGCGGCCAGGGTGGGGGTGTAGCTCTCGGGTGGTTGGGCGTTCAACTGGTTGAGCGTGTCGGTGATGTATGTTTCGTAACCATTCGTGAAATCTTCCCAGGTCATGCCGCCGGGCGGATTGACGGCATCGGCGGGCAGGATGGAGTTGTTGATCGGCAGGATGGCCGAAATCCAATATTGGCCGTCGGGCGTCAGCCCCTGATAGGTGTAGAACAGATCGGTGTTGTTGACCGGGGCAGCGTACTGGGCGTATTCGGTCATGTAGCGGATTCCGCCTCCGTTTTGGAAGGGAACCACCTGGTAGCCGATGAAGAACACCTGGGCGGCGTTGAAAGTCGGCAGGAAGGGCAGCGAGTCGCTAAAGGACGTACCGAAGACCGGGGCCGGGCAGCCAGCGATCAAGCCCTGAAGCTCCGTAACGCGTCCCGGGATGACATCCGGCAGGAGTTCGGTATAGCGCGCCACCGGGTAGACCAGGATCTGCGGTTCGAAGAATTTATCCGAAAGGGCATAACCCTGCAGGGTCACCTTGGTGTGTTCCGGGTAGGTTTCCATCTCGTAGGGGCTTTCGGGGATGGTCTCGCACACGTAACCGGAGGCCAGCGCCGGGTCGAGGTAGAGGGACAGTTCGTTGCAGATGACGTTGGCTGTAAGCGGGTTCTCGGTAGGCGCGGGCGGTTCAGTC
>CAZRCR010000001.1:19568-24707 GCA_964598615.1 uncultured Anaerolinea sp. | reverse complement strand
GGCCAGGCAACCTATCACCAATACCTGACCCCCAGCGGGAACATCGTGGTCATGCCGTCGGCATCCACCCTGTTTTTCATGGCACTTGATCCTGAAGCATCAGGAATCAATGATGCAAGTTATGCCTTGGGAAATGGACTTGGCGTATTCGAAACCATGATTGCTGGCTATGTATCACCGGAAGATCTCGCCAATATGGGCTACGTAGATGCATCCGATTTCTATCAGGCATTAATTGATGGCGATACGAACATTTTTACTCTTGATTTCATGAGCAACCTTCTATGGGATTTGCTGACATCATCCCTTGCTGACCAGAACCTTTACACCATGCTCCTGCTTTACACTGCCGGCAATTGTGACGCCGTGCCGGGTGGCTGCCCGGCCGATCTCGATCTCCCCACCCCGCCGGCACCGCCTGTCTGTCCCGCCCCGTACATCGAGACCGGCCCGATCCAGGTGACCGGTGGTTCCGGAGAAGGCGGAAAGACTGCGCCTGAAAACCCGGTTGTGATCGGCCAGGACCCGGAGCGGCGCGGCGTGGATGTTCAATTCAATGTGCTTATTCCGCCGGTGGTTTACCACTCCTTTGTTGTCATCCCCCACGCCGATCAGGTGTGCGTGTACGACCCCAGTGGTCTCGGTACGGGATGCCCTGATCATCCCGGCAACCGCTGGTGGAATACTGAGATTGACGTCTGGTACGAGTGCCAGGAACACACTCAGGTCTTCCCGGATTACCTGGGTGCAGCCCAGATCTCGATCAGCCTGACACCGGAATCGCGTGTGTGGATCCTGACTGACCTCGCACAGGCATATCCTGGTGCCCACCTGCTTCATCCGGATTTCTCGTATTCGTTCCCCGGCCCTGGAACGCTCCTGGGGAACAGGAGCGTGACTTGGACCACCACGATCCCCCGCATCCAAACTGCGGACCCGGGCAATTATGCAACCAGCGTCATGGTTCGCACCAGCGGCACGGCCGTCTCCGCGCCCCGCCAGGCGCAGGCCAGCCTTGGACAATTCCTGGTTGAACTGGTCCGTGTCACCTTGATCGAGCAACCCTGACATGGCCGATTTCCTACTCTCCCTTCCGCTGTGGCTGGCGAACGGTTTCCTGGTCTTTGTGTACTGGCTGGCCGGACACATCGCAGAGCTCCTGTCCATCGTGTTCGGGCTGACCATCGCCTTCTTCTTCGACCCTCCCATCCAGAGGCGCGCCACCGAACCTTCCCGCCGTTATGAACGGGGCACCGTCCAGACGTCTGCGCCCACGGCGACATACTTCACCCTGATCGTCCTGGGACTCTGGCTGGTGGTATCGGCCATCTCGAAGTTCCCTATTCCCGCAATCGGTGCGGTCATGTGGTTCGTCGGGCTCATGAGCATCCTGGCTGTGGCAGAAGAACGCTTCAACCAGCTGTGGTGGGTCAAGACAGGCATCCTGGTCTACGTTGTCCTGGTCCTGCTTCTCCGATTTGGCCTGCAGGCCCTGGAAGCCACAAGCCCCGCTGATTGGGCTTCCGTCATCGGCAGCAGCACAGACGCCCAGGCAGTGATCAACCAGACCCGGAGCAATGTCGCCATGATCGGGATGTTGTTTGTCCTGGTGCTGTACCCGATCGGGTTCGCTGCCATGCTTATGAACCGCTTCATCCGCAACCCCAAGCCCTTGTTCAATATCTGGCGGGAGGCGGGGGATGTGATCAGGAGGGTTCGTACCCGCAGCTAGAGCACGATGAACACGAGTGCGACGTGCGGAGTGCATGTGCCCAAGCGACCAAACCCTGATACGCACTGACTCAGCACGCCGCACTAATTGGGCCTGACGCCGTAGGCTTGGCGACCGTTTCGAAAAACGGCTTCCCGCAGGTTCGAATCCTGCCAGGCTCATCTTTGTCTCTCAATCTATCTTGATTGAGTGACCTGCACGAGCACTGGAATTCTCCAGTTCTGCACGTTACCAGCATTCTTCATATGCCCGATCGATTTCAAACCGGTACGGGCGCAGGCACCATAAGGAGGCTGCCCATGTCTTTCCCACAGATGGCTTTCTGGGTCATCTTTCCCCTGGCGGCGCTGATCGTCCTCTCCGGCTGGGTGATGATCATCATCTCGGCTGTCAAGAAAATGCGCGCAGGGAAACGGAACGCGGAGAACGGCGCAGTTGATCGTTCCTCCCAAATCGATCCTCTCCCCCCGATGAACTGGGGCCCGGGAGATGGGACCTTTCACGAGGGTGCGAACGCTGCTCCCCTCCACTAAGTGCCTGGAGGCTGGGAAACCAGCCTCCGCACCAGAACTTATTTCATCCTTCATCCTTACCTGGAGGTTGTTGCCATGCCTTTCACACCGATCTTCTTCTTCTTTTCCGGTTTCGCCGTCGGAGTCGTGTTCGGAACCCTGTTCATGATCATGATCCGGGCTTGATTCTTTTTCGAATTTCCACAAGCAGGTATTCGATATGACCGATCTCTTCAATTGGATTGACCAGCGCATTTCTTCCGCAGTGCGGGCTGCGGAGACAATCCTGCCGCGCCTGCAAAAGGCTTTCGAAAAGGCGCAGATGAACATTCCCAATGACCTCGAGGTTGAGGGGAACGGTCTGGTCTACGCGCCCGGCAAAGATGCGCTGGATTACATGTGGTTCCAGGTCATCGAGCGCGAGGGCGGCAAAGAATATCACGAGTACCGCGCCATCTGCATGATGCACCTGGCATCCATCCCTTTGAACGTACGCAGCGACCAGGGAGCGCTCGCCAAGATGCGGACGGTGCTGCGCGGCCTGTACAACGGCAAGGTCGATATCGTCTACCTGGTGGCCGGCATCTACCACCCGCAGCGGCTGGGCATCGTGCAGTGCTACGGGGCGGTTGGGAGAGGCGAGACACGCGACGAGGCGGTCGCTCAGGCAGTGCATGGAGCGGCTGCGCTTGAAGCTGCCATGGCCGCCGCTTATCCCCAGCTGCGTTTTCGCACGCTGAACACCGACCTCTCCAGCTGGATCAGCAATGCGCTGCTCAAGATGCCCTACGGCGTCCTGGCGGTCGGGCACCCGGACCCGCGGGAGAATGCCCGCGGCGGCCATTCGGATCTCAACCCGCTCCTGTCCTCGGGAAAGCACGGCGCACAGGAGTTCACCCTGCAGCAGAACGAGCTGGTGATGCGCGGCATGGCGCAGCTCGAAGAGGATTTCCTTCTGCAGGTGATCCTGACCCCCATCTCCATGCAGAATGCCAGCCGGATGCTTGCCGGCCTTGCCGAATACACATCGGTCTGGGCTGCCTGGCAGACGGGGAACCGCTCCTTCAATATCGGCACCTCACTGCCGCTGATGCTCTCCGGTGCCCTGGCGCGCAATGCCGCCAGCGGCTACACCGAAAACCAGTCGGTCGGGCAGTCGGACGGCGTCTCGCATGTTGCCAGCCAAAGTCACATGGATGGACAGGCGCATTCCCACACCGAAGGGCTGGCCGTCACGGACGGCGTGGCCCGTACGCACACCGAAGGCATGGCAGTCACCGAAAGCCACTCCGAATCGGACGCTCATGCGCAAGGCAGCAATTGGGGCCAATCTGATGGGGAAGGCTGGAACGTGGGCGGATCAGTCGGGGTGCCCGGCGTGGCCAGCGTCAACGGCGGGTACAACTCCTTTTCGAGCGAGTCGCAGGGCGGGTCCGTTTCTGATACGCATACCGTTTCTGATGGCGTGGCGGTTACCCGTTCCGTCTCGGACGGAGTCACCCAATCCCATTCCGAAACCCGCAGCCAGTCCGATAGCGATACGGTCTCGCAGGCTGACACCGTTGGGCAGGCGGACGGCGTCTCCCATGAGCAAAGCCGGTCGAGCGGGCAGGCGCTCTCGCGCGGTCTCAGCCAGGGCATCTCGCAGGGGATCGCGTTCGGATTGGCCCCTTCCTTTTCCTTGGGAGAGTCCAACCAGTGGCAGTTCGACCCGGCGATCCTGCTCACGAATATCCTGCGCAAGCAGCAGGAGATCTTGAACACGATCACGCTGGAAGGTGGCTTCTATACGGATGTCTATGCCCTGGCCGGCTCCGAACGCGGCCGGCAGGCGCTCCTGACGCTCATCCCGGAAGCCTTCCACGGCGTGGAGGATGTGGTCATGGGTGTGCAAACCCGCACCCTGACCCCGGAGGAGGACAAATACCTGCGGCTGCATGCCAAGGCGATGGTGCCCTCAACCCGCGAGATCCACATCCCGGAGGCCATGACCGCCTATGCCGATTCGACCCTGTTGACCATGCTGCAGGCCGCCTCGTACATGGCCCCCGGTCTCTTCGAGGAAGGCCTGGCGCGCACGGTGCAGGAAGCCATCCCGCCATTTGCCTTCAATCCGAACATGGGCGGGGAGGTCGCCCTGGCACGCCTGTATTCCACCGAGCGCGGCGACCTGACCACCTCCCTCCTGCGTCTCACCCCGGAGCGTCACTTCCATACCGCCTTTGCCGGCGACACCGGCTACGGAAAATCCGTGGCCGCCGAACGGCTGGCCTTTGAGACCACCCTGCGCTGGCATTACCGCACGATCGTGTTGGATTTCGGACAGGGCTGGCGCAAGGCCCTGCATTGGCCGGGGCTGGAGGGCCGGGTGGACATCCGTCAGCTGCACCCGGGCAGCGTACGCCCGATCCGCTGGAACCCGCTGCAGGTCCCGAAAAGGATCGACCCGGCGCGCTACCGCACACTGGTGTGTGAGCTGTTCGCCAACGCCGGGCGGATGGGTCCCCGCCAGCTCGGTTTCCTGCGCGACCGCCTGACCCGCCTGTACCACCTGCACGGCGTCCTGCCGGCGGATCAGAACAGCGACCTGTACGAAAACCCCAAGAAACCCCGTCTCGGGGAGGACCTCGGCAGGTGGAAACTGGTCCAGGGTGAAGCGGAGGAACTGGCGATCAACCTGGCGCGGCGCGAAAGAGGGCTGGCGGAGCGAAGCACCCAGCAAACCCTGGTGAGCGAACTGGAAGCTTTCGAGCGCCAGGCCCTGGCGGTGTACCGCAGCCGGGCAGTGAGCCTGTCGGATTGGGTCGCGCTGCTCAAGGCGGAGTTCGCCAAGGTCACCTTCCAGAAGGACCAGTCCAGCCGGTCCTCCCTTCAGGGCGTCCTGCTCCGTCTCGA
>CAZRCR010000001.1:0-19468 GCA_964598615.1 uncultured Anaerolinea sp. | reverse complement strand
TCCAGAAGGACCAGTCCAGCCGGTCCTCCCTTCAGGGCGTCCTGCTCCGTCTCGAACCGCTGGCGGAGGGCGAAATGAAGAAGATGTACGGCGAGGGTCAGGACACCCTGGCCGTGGAAGACCTCGGTCTCCTGGGTCCCCAGGATGATCCGTGGGGCGTGACCGTCATCGAAGGCGGGGCGGAGATGGATGAATTCTCGAAGTCTGCGCTCCTGTCTCTCGCCGCCTCAATCCTGTATCTTGACTCGGTGGTCCGCCGGCGCGAGACCCTGGGCGGGTCGCATTTCCCGCCCATGCAGATCTTCTTCGAGGAGGCCAATAAGGTTCTTTCGGGGATCGATGTCGGGTCCGCCTCGGATCGGGAGGGGTCGAGCGCAGATCAGACCGCCCAGATCTTCCTGGACATGTGGCGGGACGGGCGCAAATACCAGTGCTTCCTGCATGTCCTTGCGCAGACCATCTCCGAACTCCCGGCCGGCATCCTGTCCTCCTGCAACAACGGCTTCTTTGCCCAGACCAAGAACGACAAGGACCGGCAGGCCATCCTGGCCCACATCGCCCGCAATACGAAGGGTTTCGTCAATTCCGAGTACGACCGCTTCATCGCCCGCATGCCAATCGGCATGGCCATCGCCAAGCTCGGGTACACGAGCGACATGATCCAGACCGAGCCCTACCTGGTGCAGCCGCTCATGCTCTCCGTGCATGAACCGAACGACAAGGAAATCCACCAGTATTTCAAACGCCTGGGCTTGATCGCCTAGGCGGATAAAAAAGGAGACTCAAGAAATGAAACGCACATACATCATCATTGGCGCACTGGCGCTCCTGGCCTTCATCCTGACCTATGCCCTGCTTTCCGGGGTGGTTGCCCCGAAGCCTGTGGTGGTCGCGGCAGTGGACCTGGCGGCCGGCACGCGCCTGACGGCGAATGTGCTCGAAGTCCGCACCCTGCCGGCCAATGCCATTCCGGACAACGCATACACCACGCTGGAGGAAGCCGAAGGCAAGGTTCTCACCACCGCCCGCGTCGCCGGAGACCCGATCACCGCCTACGTTGCCGGGGAAAACAGCGCCAGCGGAATCCCGGCGCAGCTCGCGCCGAACACGGTGGCGATCTCGATCAAGGTGGACCAGGCCACGGGCCTCGCGGGCGTGCTGCGCCCGGGACAGTATGTCACGGTCATCGCCATCGTGGACCCGTCCGCCATCCAGCAGAACTCCCTGCAGTCCATCCCAAGCCCCGTCCTGGAAGCGCCGGCCGCGGTCTCCTCAGGCGGAGCCACACCCACCCCTCTGCCTCCCACCCCGACGCCCCAGCCGCCGGTCTCCCCGGCAGCCCGCATTGTCATCACCGGGCTCAAGGTGCTGGTCGTCCCGCAGTCCTTCCGTTACGAGGAAGCGGCCACGGTGGATGGCCAGGACAACTTCCTCACCGCCCGCACCACCGTTTCCCTGCAGCAGTCGAGCGTGGTGCTGCTTGAAGCGCCGGTGACCCCGGTGGAGATCGCCCCCGGCGTCCTCGCCAGCCCCGCCGAACTCCTGGCGCTCTTGAACCAGACGGCAGTCATCCATCTGGCGCTCGAACCCGCAGACGGCCTGACCATCCGCGTCGAGGCGGTTCCGAGCGTGGATCTGGCCGAACTGTACCAGGGCATGACGGGCTACCAACTGAACCCATAAAGAACACGGAGGAGAAAACATGACGGAAAAATATTCAGTCGGCATTGCCGGCCCGGACATCAACCGGATCGCAGCCGATTACACCTACGTGGTTTCGAACCATGAACGGTTCGCCCTCGGTTCCCTGCACAATTCCTGGAACGCCCTGAAGGATTATCTCAAGGAGAGCGAACCCACCCTGCTGATCGTCTACGCGGATATCGCCCCCGGCCCGGACGCGCTCAAGGATGTTCTCTCGACCCTGAAGAGTGCGGTCGCCATCGTCCTGCTGCCGGCCAACCTGGTGCAGTTCCAGGGAGTGCTTGAGAAGGTGGACCGGGTGCGCAAGATCTTCGTACTGCCGGTCGTCCCCAAGGAAGTGATCGCCTACGGCCTGTCCCTGATCGAGACGGAGATCGCCCGCAACAGCACGGTCTCCATGTACCAGTCCGCCTCGGGAGGCGGAGCGCCGGCGGCGGTGGGCACGCGCGTCATCGCCTTCGTGTCCGCCCAGGGCGGGGTTGGTCGTTCCACACTGGCGGAGGCGGTGGGCTTCGAACTGGCCGCCCGCCGCAACATCCGCACCCTGCTGTGCTCCTTCGATCTGCCCTCCTGCTCGCCGCTGCGCCTGGGCCTGCGCTTCGAACCGTCCGCCTCCGAATTCCTGCAGCGCACGGAAGGCGGGTTCCGGGACGCCGTCCAGACGACAGCAGAGGGACTGGATGTGATCGTCGCGCCGAAGGATTCCACGGCGTATGCCGGGGCCATGCGCGACGGGGAACAGGTCAAGCTGCACGACCTGGTCAACCACGCCTACCACCAGCTCTATGCCGCCATCCTGCTCGACCTGCCGGCGGATGAATCGGCCTGGATGCTGCAACCCCTGCGGGTGGCGAACGCCGTGGTGCTGGTCACCCGACCGACCATGGATGGGGTGTACGCCTGCAGCCACGTGATGAAACTCCTCACGGAAGTGGTGGGAACCCAGCACCGGCTTGGCCGGGACGCCTTCTTCATGGTCCTGAACCGCCGCACGCCGAAGACCATCTACACCGCCCCGGCCTTCTCCACGGAGCTCACCAAAAGCGCCGGCTGGTCGCCGGCGGTCCTAGCAGTGGTGGATGAAGACCCGGAGATCACCCGCGCCCAGGACGGCGGCAGGCCGGCGGTGAACGCCTCCCAGACGCTCGGGAAGGCGGCCGCCACGCTGGTCGAGGCTTTCTACGGCGGGGCGCGCGGCGCGGAACCCCTGCGGCGCGGCTTCAAGATCGGGCGGATCAAGATCCGCCCAGCGGAGTAGCCGACATGGTCATGGATCTGCTCGACCCCAAGACTGCCCAGAGCGGCCTGGATACGGCGACCCGCCAAAATATCCTGGACCGGGTCATCGACGAAGTGAACCGGGAATTCCAGGGCACCCTGCTCCGCTCCCCGGACGAGGCGGAGCGCCAGCAGGTGGCCAAGCGCATTGGAGGCCTCGTGGCCGCCGCCTTCCGCGCCGCCAATCTGCCTCCCTCTGCCGCTGAACAGTCGGCCCTGACCGAGGAGATCGCCCGCCGGGTGATGGGCCTGGGTTTTCTGGACCTGCTCCTGCCGCCCGCCCGCAGTGACCTGTCCGAGATCACCGTTTATTCCTCGGGTCTCATCCAGGTCATGAAGAAAGGCAGCGTGCGCTGGGAGGACTCCGGGATGGAGGTCGAGGCAACCGAGGTCTGGCGGGTGCTGAACCTGGTGCTTGGGCCGCAGTCCCGCTCGGCCAACGAAGCCACGCCATCGGTGAATGCCAAGCTGCCGGCCACGCGCTACAACCCCGGCGGCGGGCGGGTCAAGGTGCTTCATCCCGTGATCGCGCCGGGGAAGGGATACCCATCGGTGAACATCCGCCTGTTCGAGCAGAAACCGGTCCGCCCGGATTGGCTGCTGGAACGCAAGCTGATGACGGGCAACATGATGGTCTTCCTTGGAGACGCCATGCAGTCCGGCCTGCGCATCCTGATCTGCGGGGCAACCCGCACGGGCAAGACGACCCTGCTCTCGGCGCTCTCGAACTTCCTGCCGGAGGGCTGGAGGATCGTCAAGATCGAAGACCCGGAAGAGATCTGGATCGACCGCAAGACGGTCCAGACCATCGAAGCCCGGGCTGCGGTGGTGGGCTCGGAAGTCCCCGCCTATACCCTGGCGGATGGCGTGGATGACGCCATGCGTATGTCGCCCGATTACCTGATCCTGGGCGAGGTGCGGGATGGCTTCGCGGCCATGGCGCTCCTGCGCGCCTTCATGACCGGGCATGCCGGCTCCTGCACCCTGCACGCGGACAGCCCCGCCGAAGCCCTGGAACGCCTGTCCACACTGCTGGGCAGCGAGAAGAACGTCTCGCCGCGCGACGCAGTGCGCATGATCGTCTCGTCCGTGGACCTGCTGGTGCAGATCCAGATCGTGGACGAGATCCGGCGGGTGACCGCCATCGCCCGATTGGGCAAAGGGGCGCGCCCCGGCGAAGCCCTCATCACCACCCTGTGGCGCTATGACGATGGCTCCACCCCGGACCACCCCCGGTGGAACCAGGTGGAGGAAACGGAGACCATATCATGGACATGACAAGCCTTATTCTCTTGATCGCTTCTACTGCGGCAGTCGCCGCCGTTCTGCTCGGCTGGGAGATCACCGGCCGCTGGGACTTCCTGTCCTCCCGCACCCAGCGCCGCCTGCAGCAGGCCAACACGCCGCTGCAGTTGGAGGATAAATTCACCACGCTTCCGGCAGCGAGCCTGAAGCGCCGCCTGCTCGAAGCCGGCTGGAAGGTTGGTGAAATCCAGTTCCGCCTGGGGAGTCTGGCCCTTGGGCTGGCCGGTGCGCTGCTTTCCTGGCGGTTTTTCCTGCCCGGTCTGCCCTCGCTCATGATCGGGGCGATGCTGGCCTGGCTGCCCTGGATGACGCTCAAGGAAAAGGCGCTGTCGCGCGGCCTGCGCATCGACGAACACCTGCCGCTGGCGCTCTCGCGCATCTCCGCCGGCCTGGAGGCCAATCTCGGCCTCGCCGATGTCCTCGAGACCGTGGCCCCCACACTGCCCGAGGCGAGCCCCCTGACCGGCGAACTCACGAAGGCGGCGCAGGACATCCGCACCGGGAACGCCCAGGATGCCATGCGCAAGCTGGCGGAGCGCTCCCCATCGGCCTCCCTGGCCAATGTCGCCATGCTGCTGGGATCCTTCGCCCGCGCCGGCGGCGGGCAGTATGCCACGGTTGTATCCGATGCATCCATGCAAATCCAGCGTGTCATCTCGGTGCGCAACCACGCCCGCGCCAAGGCAGCCCAGGCGCTGCAGTCTGCCAAGCTCATCCCGCTCATCATGCTCGGCGTGCTGGCCATGATGGCCACGGACCCGGCCACGGCCGAGTCGTTCCGCACCGGTACGGTGCAGGTGGTGATCGCCATTGCCATGGGCGTCATGCTGCTGGGCTTCCTGCAGATGCGCAAGGAAATCCGGAGGGTCGTCTGATGGAACTTCAAATTCTTGTTATTTCCCTGCTGGTCGCGGCCATCCTTGGCCTGATCCTGCAGCGCTTCCTCGAAGTGGTGGACCACCGCGCTGCCAACCGGATCGCACAGGCGGAGCAGCCCGCCCGGCGCATGTCCTCCCGGGCGGAGGAACGGGTCGGCGGCTGGCTGGAACGCCTGGTGCCGGCCTATGTCCGCCAGATCCGCTCCGACCTGTATTGGGCAGCCTTCGCCGATGCCCGCTTCCAGGGCCGCTCGGCGGCTGCAGTCTTCGGTCGCCAGGTGCTCCAGACTGGCATCGTGGGACTGGCTGCTTACCTGGCCCTGGGATCCTCGATTGCCCTGGCCGGCGGTCTCTTCATCGGCTGGACGCTGGCGCGCTCCGACCTGAAGGGCCGGGCCGACAGCATGCGCCTGCGCATTGCCCAGGAACTGCCTGAATTCGTGCAGCTCATGGCGGCGGAGTCGGTGAGCGGGGCGGGGCTTTCCGAGGTGATCAAGCGGGCGGCGGAGGGGACCGGCACGGTCGCCTCCTGGCTGCGCGGGGTGCTCTCGACCGCCTCCGGCAAGTCGCTGCTCGTGGATGGCGGCGGGATGGGCGCTCTGCGCATCGCCGCCGAAGAGAGCGGGCACCCCGGCCTCATTTCCCTGGCCATCCAGCTGGGCTTTACCGGCGCAGGCGTCCAGGTGCAGTCCCTGCTGAAATCCCTGGCGCAAACCTTCGCCGACGAGTTCATCGCCCAGGCGGAGACACGCGCCGAAAAGCTTGGCTCAAGCTTGGGCGTCATGGCGGCGATTTTCTACTTCATGCCATTCGTCATCACGGTCCTCACGGTGGTGGGTGTGCCCCTGATCAGCACCATCACCGGTGGATAGGAGGTTGTTCATGAAACGAAAATGGATTCTCTGGCTGTCCGGGCTTGCGCTTTTGGCCGGAATTGCGGCGGCGGCTTATTCCTACACCGGGCCGCACCGGACAGTCACCACCACCTACACCACCAACGAGCGGCGCATCTGCTACTGGGAGGCGACCCACCCGGATATTCCATCCGGTCAAACCTGCTTCCTGAAGTTGTATTCTTCCCCCTCCGGCAGCTGTCCCTATCTCGACCCAGCCAGCAACCAGGGCTACTTCAGCGCCTCGTCCTGCATGCCGGCCTGGCACGGGCTTTCCTGTCCGGGAAGCGGCGGCCGGCTGTGTTCGATCAGCGGGCCGGACACCTGGACCGAGAACTGCTCGATGGGACAGAGCGGCTGCGAATCCATCCAGCACACCACAACCACAACCTACCCGCCGGCAACCGTCTCGGGGACCACATCCTGTAAGGTGCCCGGCACCAACGGCTGGTGCCGCGGCGCGGCCGCCTTGAATCTGAGCGCGGCGGAGCCCCTGGCGGGCTATCACATCACCGGCATCGAGAGTTCGCTGGGAATGCTCTGTTCCAATTCCTCCTGCGCCTGGTCCTTCCCGGAGGGCAGCACCTCGCTCTCCTACTGGGCGCTTTCCTCGTATGGCGACACCAGTTCGCAGGCTTCTGTGACCATGCAGGTGGACACCGTCCCGCCCGTGCTTTCGATCCTCCCCTCCGGGGGGACGCCGGGCGACAACGGCTGGTTCACCGCCGGACCGGTGACTGCCGCGGCGTCGGCCACGGATGACACTTCCGGCGTGGCAGGAGTGAACTTCAACGGCGGCGGCAGCACCTTCACCGCCTCGGCGGACGGCGTGTATTCCCTGAGCGTGGTGGCCACCGACAACGCCGGCAACCCTGCCAGCGGCAGCGTGGAACTGCGGATCGACTCGACCACGCCCTCCCTGACTGTCTCCTCCTCCCCGGCAGACGGCGACAACGGCTGGTACCTTTCCCCAGCCGCCCTGAATGCGCTGGCAGGCGACCTTCTCTCGGGCCTGGCCGGCGCGCAGCACCGCGTGGACGCAGGCGCATGGTTGGATGGCGCGGAGGCAGGCGTCGGCGTGGAAGGAACGCACACGGTCCAGTTCCAGGCGCGTGACCTAGCCGGCAACCTGGCAGTCTCCGCGCCTGTCTCCGTCCAGCTCGATTTCACCCCGCCCGTCCCGGATGTCAGCCTGAGCGCCCCGGATGGCGAGAACGGCTGGTATGTCTCGCCGGTCACCCTGACGGCGAACTCCACCGACGCCGTCTCCGGCCTCGCCTCACAGGGGCTGTCCCTGACCGGGGATGCCTGGTCTGGCGCACTCACGCTCTCCACGGACGGCGTCCATACCGTTCAACTGCAAGCGCAGGATAACGCCGGCAATACTGCCAGCGCCGTGCGGACGGTGCGCCTGGATGCAACCCCGCCGGAAGTCGAAGTAGTCCTGCCTGCTTTGGACGGCGACAACGGATGGTATGTAGGTTCCGTGACCGTCCGGGCAGGTGGCTCGGATGCCACCTCGGGTGTAGCCAGCGCCCAGGTCTCTCTGGATGGCAGCGCCTGGTCTGACGCCCTGACTTTCTCCGAGGACGGTGTGCACTCCTTCCAGGCGCGCCTCATCGACAACGCCGGGAATATGACGGTAGTTACAAGGTCTGTCCAGGTGGATGCCACCGAACCGGCCCTGTCCGCCCCCGTTCTGGCCGGCACGCCCGGTCTCTCCGGATGGTACACATCGGACGTGGAGCTCTTCTCCAATGCCTCGGACGCCACCTCGGGCCTGGCGAGCCTGCTCTATTCGCTGGACGGCGGAGGTTGGATGCCTGGCCCCCTGACCCTCCCGGACGGCCATCACACGGTGCGGGTGCAGGCAACAGACCGGGCCGGGAACGCCAGCGTCACCGTGCAAACGGTGGACGTGGATGGCACCCAGCCGCAGTCTGCCTTTCTGTCGCCTTCGGAAGGCTCCGTCTCCTTCGCACATGGGAATGCGTTCGTCATGAGCGGGGGATCGGCGGACATCACCTCAGGCATGGCCACGGCGCAGATCTCGCTCGACGGCGGCGCAACCTGGCTGCCGCTGCCCCTGAATCCGGATGGCTCCTGGTCCTACACCTGGGACACCACCGGCGTCCCGAATGGCTCGCACGTGGTGCTGGTCGAGGCCGGGGACCTGGCCGGCAATCAGGAGCACACCGCCCGCATCACGGTGGTGGTCGCCAATCTCGGCCCGTCCGTCTCGATCACAGACTCCTTCTGGGTCTGGCAGGAGGCGCGCCTGGAATTTTCCGCCGGCGTGCTGCCGATCACGGGTGCGCGCATTGTCGTCTCGGACGGCGAACACAGCCGCACCTACCAGTATTCAGGCGGTTCCCTGCCTTCCGGTTTCCAGTGGGATGGCAAGTGGGAAGACGGCGCGTGGGCGGACGCGGGCCGCTACATCGTGACGGTCTCGGCCTGGGACATGTTCGGCAATGACGGCCGCGCCACTGCCACAGTGCGTGTGCCAACCCCTGCCACCCTGACGCCAACTCCGACCCTTTCTCCAACTCCTTCCCCTACCGTCTCCCCCACGGCTGCACCCACCGGGACGCCCCTTCCTCCGCCGCTCACTCCGGAACCGCCGCGCCCCCCGGCTGCCGAACCCCCGGTCCAGGCCCCGGAACCTCCCGAGCGCAAGGTCATGCTCTGGCCGATCTTCGGTTTCGTGGCGCTCCTGGCGGCCCTGGCCTCCGCCAGCCTCTCCGATCCCCGCCCGCGGGCGCTGCGCCAGCTGGCGAAGACCCTGGATGAAATCCAGGGTGAGCAATCCTAACCCATTTCAAGAAAGGAACCTTCCATGTTAGACGTACTCTTTGCCCTCTCCGTGCTGGCTGCCGTGATCTTCTTCGGCGCCCTGATCTCCGTTGGCAACGAACGCCAGCGCAAAGCCATCGACGGCATCCGTGAACAGGCCTCCTTCTGGGCTGAACAGGACCTGCGCCTGAAGCGTGCCCGCGCCATGCGCGATGTGCGTGTCGCCGACGCCCGGGTCTGGCTGAACGGCGTGACCGCCCGCGCCTTGGGCACCTCTCCGCAGGTGCTTACCCTGAATCCCTGGCAGGCGAACGGTCTGAAGGCGGTGGTCTGCCCCTGCCAGGATGGCCGCAAGCTGGTCCTGACCCCCGTTCCGCCCGCCCAATTCGTGAAGGGCGTGCAGATCAAGGGCCGCAGCCGGCTGGCGAAGGCCGAAGTCGGGCTGCTCGGCGACCATCCGCAGCGCGTTCCCGTGCACGACATGAACATCGTCACCTGCGGCCCGTTCTTTGACCTGGAAGCCAAGCTTGCCTGGCAGATGGTCTGCGGCAGCTCGCTCGATGCGGAGCGCCTGTACCTGTTCGAAGTCCCGCCCGTCCGCAAGAACCAGGTTCTCCATGGCGGGCCTGTCCAGTGAGTTCTTCACCCGGCGCGGCATCC
Organism: uncultured Anaerolinea sp.; assembly: GCA_964598615.1. Classification (GTDB taxonomy): domain Bacteria; phylum Chloroflexota; class Anaerolineae; order Anaerolineales; family Villigracilaceae; genus UBA877. The sequence goes on along the minus strand of CAZRCR010000001.1, from coordinate 9,954 downwards.
TGACCCACAACGCCCCGCTTGCGGTGCTGGCCCGGGCGCGCAGCATCATCGCCCGCCTCGAAGCCGGCACCCCGTACTGGAAGCTGCACGGCAAGCGCCTGCAGTGGAACCGCAGGGTCATCTCCATCCCGATCGGGCGGAGCTGGCGCATCCTGGCGGAGGAAAAGGGCGGCAGGGTGCAGGCGCGGCAGGTGCTCTCGCATTCCAGTTATAACCATCGTCTCACTTCTGTTTAGTTTGATCCTGGAGGAAACCATGTTCAAGAAATTTTTCAAAGCTGTACCACTGCCTCTTTCCCGCGCACGCGAAAGGGGGCAGGGCTCGGCGGAATTCGGCACCATCCTGGCCGGCCTGATTGTGGCCGTGCTGATCGTGATCGCCATCTTCCGCGATGCCCTGATCTCCCTGTTCCAGCGCATCGCCAGCCTGATGGGCGGTGGGTAGTCGTCCATGCCGGCGGCCATAAAGACCGCCGGCATCTCAAAACGGAGGCATTCCATGTTCAAAAAAAGAGAACGCGGCCAGAGCGCCGTGGAGTTCGCCCTGGTTGTGTCGATGGCCATCATCATGTTCCTGGGGATGATGCAGTTCGGGATGTACCTGTATGGGCTGTCCATCGTGGAGAACGCCGCCCGCCACGCGGCGCGCATGGGCTCGGTTTCCCAGACCTGCCCGGCCTGCGAAGCCACAGCTGCGGCGCAGTCCGCCCTGGCGGGTCAGCCGGTGATCCGGGATGCGAGCGTAAGCGTGCTCGCACCCGGCGGAGTGGTGGGATCGACCGTGCGCATCCGCGTGACCGCCCGCATCCCGCTCGTCGTGCCGGGCGGGGATGCCTTCGGTCTGGGCCGGCTCACGACGGTCTCGGCCGAATCAACCTTCCGACAGGAAGGGTGGCGTCCATGAAGCGTCAGCGCGGGCAGACCACTGTTTTCTTTGCGCTCATCCTGACCGGTCTGCTGCTGTTGACGGCTGTCGGGATCGAGATCGGGCGGATTGTGTATGCCAGGGGCGAGGTGGGCAAAGCGGCAGACGCAGCCGCGCTGGCAGCTGCGTCCCGGATCAATGTGGCTTTATACAGGGAGACGGGGGAGATCGAGTTCCTGCCGGACGTGTATGCCACTGCGCAGAGCTACGCCTCGATGAACTCGACGTTCCTGCGGCGCCGGCATATCGGCGTGGCCGTGACGGGGATCAGCGTGGATCCATCAACGATGGTGGTGTCGGTGTCTGTGAGTGCGGATTTGTCGTCGTTGATCCCCGGAGTGCTGCCGTTCGAAGGGGTCTATCAGATCGTGGGGACTGCGGAGGCCAGGATGGATGGGAGGTGAAATAGAGAGGAGTTTTCACACGTAGAATGAGGATTATTGTTGTTGACAACTTACACCTTGTTCCTGTAATATAACGTTATACTAATTCCCTTATTTATGGGCGGTTAGAATATGGACACTAACGGAACAAGAAACAACGAATGGGCTGAAGCGTTACCACCGAATTGTCCCCCCAAAGAGGCCGATCGACCGAGGGATGAAGAGTATTTTCGCTTGGTACGGACTATTCCACCACAGGAAGAAGATTTTTTCTCCCAAAGAAGGTTGTTTCCTGACAAGCAATTTAAAAATGTTAGTGAATGTATGGCTAGATCTTGCTCAATATTGTCCTCTATTCCTGCTTGTACTCACATAATGAAACTTCCTCTACATAGAGGTAAAAAGGTGGTAAGAATATCATTGCCACCTCAAAGCGGAGTTTTGCAACAAACATCAAGTAATCCCCATCATTTTTCTTGGTGGAGACGAAAGGATTTTGACCCTATACCTTCTTGCGAAGAAGTGGTTGAATTCGTAGACAAATAAGCAGTGGATATGAAAGCACTTAGTTATATTGAGACGCTGATTTATTATGATGGTCCCGAGTTGATTATCGCAAATGATCAATTAGGGATAGCATTTGTCTGTCTGCTTATCGAAGTCAAGGATGATAAGGATAGATATTTTTGCGCTCCACTTTCAAAGGGTCGCTTGCACCAGTTGATATACGGAGAGGTAGACCTACGATCTATTTTTGAGACGTCAGAAACGCGGGAATATTTCATAGGTGATGTTATTGGCGGTGATCTAAACCATATTGAAGTGTCGATCATTGATTCTAGTGATATCCACGCAGAGTGGTTTCCTGAACCCGGTTTGTACATTAGCAAAAAGCCAGTTACAGATAATAAAGTAGTTCAGGAATCAGTAGAACGAAATCGTGCAGTTGTACATTGCGTATTAAACCCACCAGAAGCATCCATTGAGGCAAAAATTACCGTCGAACACTTGAGTCAGGCGATAAAGTTGTTTCAACGTGTAATTAGACACGCTTATGGGAAAGCAATGCATAATGTACAGGGAAGCATAAAAGAGATTGTTACTTTACCAGAAAATTATGAGCTTGAGATTTTCGCGTTTTCTCCTGGCTCATTCACATTGCACATGCAGGCAACTGCGCAAGCGGATTTATTAGGTTTTTCATATGTATCCAAAGCATTTGATATATTAGATGCAGTAAATCTAGAGCTAGATGACCCACAACATGCAACAGAAATATTAGCCCAATATGGTGGGCATTTTGTAACAGCATATAAAGACCTTTTGCAATTCATTTTTGATAATCAGATGCCTTTCGCGTATGAATGGTCAATGCCAGAAAGAAAAGAAAGCACAAAGACAAGGATTATTCCGCGCCAAGTAAAACCGCTCCTTGAAGCCCTTCGAGAGAGGGTAGATATTGGAGGAGAAGACAGAAGATTTACCGGAAGGTTTACAAAGGTTGATGAAAAGCTTGGCACATGGAGATTGTTCTCTCTTGATGATCAAAGAGAGTACAGCGGTGAATCTGACATCCAACTAGCCGGCTTGATTATAGAAACGCAGAAATACGAGCTCTTGTGTGTAGAGAAATTAGAAGAGGAACGCGGTACTGGAAAGGAAATCCGGAGACTAATTCTTCGATCACTAAAAATCGTCTAACTAAATGCTCAGCGAGATGCTGGGCATCAGTTTATAGGATGGGGAGAGTCAATACCTCAAATATGAAAGGAACCAATTATTGACTTAAGCCATCCCCAAAACCCAAGATGCTGTATCGTATTTTTATCATGCTTTTCCAGATACGCATCATCATGAGAATTCTCTGCCAAGACGCACGCCTCAATTACCAGGCTTTGTACAGCAAGGTTTACGAAAAGTCGTGAGAATGTTTTAGTAAGAAACCCAAGTACTAAAATTGTTATTACAACAATGAAAGCGGCAATGAAATAGTCTTTGGTGAAAACGCCAGTTCTCATTGTCCAAAAAGAGAGAATGCGTTGGAACCACTGCTGAACATAAGGATCGAGCCACCCCCGGGCAGTATCGCTTGCGAGTAGTAATGTAAGAAAAGCGATTACCACTATGGTCGGGAGGGTGCGCTTATCGGTGGATTCCCGATTTACCTCAGCCCACTTTCTTAATGTTTGTATTTCATGCAATGATAAATCCTGTAATTTCCAGGTTTGTTTACTTTGGTCATCAGCTATATCTTCCAGAGCCAACTTCTTCACAGTCTCTACCGGCAAAGGTTCGTGCAAGGATTTTAATCCCTTGGAAAAAGAGTCGATTAGGTGCAATAAAAAGGAAACCGATTCATAGAACAGCATTGCTAAATAGCTCAATGATGGGATTAGGAATAGTAAGAAGGCTAATAAAGTGGGAAGAATATCAGATTTCGAGTTGATCACGTGCCTGGTAATGCTGTCTGCTAGGATAGCCCGCGTGAATGCCCAAGAAAAGAACAGTACCCCCCCAACGAATATCAACCGAAGCCATCCTGGATATTTCTTACTTGTTAGAACATCAAACCACCAATAATAAGCGACCACCGACAGAGGGATTGCCCCAATCAATGCAAGAATCAGGGAAATAACACCTCCAATGTTTCCAATATCCAAGAAAGATTGCATTCCATACAACGCTGGTGCCAAGAGCATGATCCACCATCCAAAATTAGCCTGGGCGACCAGTAAAAGAAATAAGAAGCCGGTAGTTTCCCAGAATCCGCTTTTTCCTCCAGACAGAAATGGATGCGCAAATCTATATAACATTCTTCTGAAAGCGCCCCAATTTACTGAGTCTTTCGGAAAGCCAGGTTGGAATTTTGGAAACGATAATTTCTCTGCACTCTTCACTAAAGACGAATATCGCTGGACGAAAAATTCGACACGTTCATTATAGGTAGCCAATTTTCAACCCTCTCTTCTTAGGCCAGCTTTCCTTGAAACGCCCGTGCCAAAATGGACTGGTCAATTTGCTCGGTACGCCGAAGTGCAAGGGACGCGGCCTGCTCGATAGCATCGGCTTGAGCAAAAAGGACTTTGACTTTTTCGAGTATTCGCTTCTGCTCATTTGCAGGGGGCAGGGGAATAGGGACCCCCTTTAATTGTGTAGAATTTAGAGACGCGAGGTTTACAGTCTGACTTGCGGCTGACATAAAGTAATCACGAGCGTAAGACAGTTGACTTGATAGACTCACCCAATCAGGGATAATATCTTGTAAATATAAACGCGCACAATGAATATGGTTTTGGTGGGTGCAAATATCAATTTCCCCACGCCACACAGTTCCTCTACCAAGTTTGTCGCGGTCGCCACCTTCAGTAAACAAAATATCGTTTGATTCAAGCCGAACCTTCTCCAACTCGGTTTTCTTCACTTTGATTTTTTTTACTTCACTTAAATCAAGATACCCATCCTGAACATTAGCAACACGTAAATAGGGTACTTCAACGGTATCAAATCGACTTAGATCGCGACCTTTTGTAACGCCATTACGAATTTCTGCGAGCATCTCCAATGTTGTCCAAGTCCAAGTATCTGGAATACCTGGTAATTTCTCTACATCTGGTATCTCCGGATGAGTAATCTTTTTCCGACCAACTAATTCTCTTGCTACACGGACTCGTTCTAATAACAGCACTGCCTGTTCATCATTAGGATCCTGCTCGACCAGCCCACCGCTGTAGGCGGACGCGAGGATGGCGCGGCGGAATTGCGCCATAAGACTGGGCACGCGCGTCAATGCAGTGCGGGCGGTGCGGGATTGCTCGAAGAGATTCTCGATTTTGGTAACAATGAGTTGTTGTTCTGGAACAGCAGGTACAGGAATGGGCATTTTCGCCAGGTCATTTGAACGGAGGCGAAGGATTTCTACGCCAGTTTGTTTTGAAACAACGTATTCAAGAACCTGGGGTGAAAGCAACCACCATACAAGAAAATGCCGTATCAGAGTATCTTCGTGAGGGAGTAAAGGTAATAAATCAGTTGCACTAATACCATCAAAATTTGGCGCATGAGCCTTGCGTAGATAGGGGCGCAATTTACCATAAAGTACATGCTTATCCGTGAACCTGAATTTATTGCTCTTGATTTCCTTACCAAGGGTAGGCGTGAAGTCAGTTATTTTGCCTGTGCCTTGTTCAATATTTTCAAGGGCAAGGTAGTTGAATAAATCATTTGGGGAATGAAATGGATTTACTTGCTCTGACCCAATATTTACAACCTGAGTCAGTTCGCGCCATTCCCAGCCATCAGGCAATTCGTAAAGTTCCATCGCGATTATGCCTCGTGCCCAATTCCATTGCCGAGGATGCGGCCCAATTCGTTCAAGGCATCTACAGCGGTTTCAAGTTGGGTCATGGCTTCGCCTAAAAGGTCTTCTGGCTCGGGCAATTCGTTGGCGTTATCCAGGTTCTCGTCCTTCAGCCAAACGATATCCAGATTGTCGTCTCGGGCAGTCAGATCATCGCGGGTGTAGCGACGAAAGCGTTCGCTCTCGGTGCGGTCACCAAGCCGCGGGTCCGGGTGTGAACCGTAGACGGTAACGAAGTCGGCGAAATCTTCCTCAGTCAGAGGCCGGCCTTTATTCACTTTAGGAACATTCGTTCGCCAGTCGTACACCCAGACTTCATCCGTCGGTAAACCTTTTTGAAAGAAAAGAACATTCGCTTTGACGCCCGGTGAATAGGGCGTGAATGTGCCAACGGGTAAACGAAGGATGGTATGCAAGCGTGCGTCTTGCATCAGAAGGCGACGAACATCACGTCCGGCGGTTTCCTCAAATAATACGTTGTCTGGTAATACCATGGCAGCGCGTCCGCCAGGTTTCAAGATGGTTAATACATGCTGGATGAAATTTAATTGCTTATTAGCCGTGACGATTGTAAAATCATCACGAGTAGGTACTTCACCCGCCCCTTTGGTGCCAAACGGGGGATTTGTTAGGATTACGTTATATCGCTTACCAGGATCCCCCTCAGCAATTGAATCGCCGAAATGGACTTCTCCTTCTACTTCATGAAGGTATAAGTTCATCAAGGCCAACCGACGAGTTTCCAGGACGAGCTCGCCGCCAGAATAGGTCTGGCGTTTCATCCGGATTTGATCTTCCCGACTCAAACGCCCCTTGGATATTTTTAGCATCCATTCTGCAGCCCCAATAAGGAATCCGCCCGTTCCACTGGCTGGATCATGGACTGTGAAATCGGGAGCATCGCGTAGATCGGGTTGGATGCAGCGCACAATGGAGCGAATTAGTGGACGGGGAGTAAAAAATTGGCCTGCTCCCTTTTGTTCAGCCGCGTATTTTTGTAGAAGGCCTTCATACGCATCGCCTTTTACATCTACATCTAGGGCGGACCATTCTGTTTCGTCGATCAGAGCGATCAATTTTTTCAGATTGACCGGTTCACGAAAACGCGACAACGCCCCAGCGAATATCTGACCTAATATACCTTCCTCTTTACTTAACCGAGTTAATGTTTGGTTGTAGTGATTGAGAAGTTCTACGCCTGACCTTTCGCGAAGTGATGCCCAATCGTACCCAGACGGAATTACCAGGCCTTTCTCCTCTGCCATTTTTAAAAAGAGGAGATAAGTTAATTGCTCAATGTAATCGCCGTAATTAATGCCATCATGGCGTAGTGTATTACAAAAGCCCCAGAGCTTAGATACGACATCCATAGGTATATATGGTTCCTTCTTAAAAATAGATTACCAAGGGATTTTACCCTCTGTTGGTGTGACTCTACTAGGGAGTATCTGTTTGGCCAAGTCCCGGTGATGGAAAATACTCTTTCGCCGCTTGTTCAAGTCGTTCGTCAAATTCCCATAGGCCTTCTATAACCACAAAATAATCAACCCAACCAGGTGTGTCTGTAATACATGCAACCGTAATCCAACGATTAAACTTAGTCCGATATTTTTTCATGAGTGTATAGTCGGCAATGTGTCTGGGGAACTCCCGTCTCTTTTCATAAGGGGTAAAGAAAAATGCAAAACCAAAACTTCCGTCATCGAATTCAAAAGTGATACTATGAATTTCGCGGTCTTTTTGAGTTCTTTTCCGTAGTTTTTCACAAGCCTTGAGCAAATCGATCCTGCTTTGGCTTGACATATCCAATAACGAGCAGGCTGCCTTTAAATATCCGTAATCATGTCCAGTATCAAGTTCGGCAAGAATTTCTCGCATGAGCTTGGGCATGCGTTGTGTGGGCCTATCTACCGGAGTTTCTTTCTGACCTGTTATATAGAAGTAATAGTCATCAAATATCCAACTATATGATGCCAAGGTATATAAAAAGCTATCTTCTTTGTTCTCTTTCAAATCATCGAAGTACAATCCTTCGAGTAAATAATGGCCAAACCAATCTAATTCATCATGCGCGCTTACCCAACCCAATTCAATCAGGTGGAGTCTGCGTTGGATGTAATGAACAAATTGGCTCGAAAATTCGACAATTTCACTGATTACTTTTAGATCCATCAGGGAAACTGCCCAAGGATATTCCCCGCCCTGAAGAAAACCAAGATCACGAAGAAGATTCGTATTCGTAACGAAAACGCTAAGATCATCGAGAGAGACTGTAATCAGATAAATCTCGTTGAACTTACTCTTATCAACCACAATTTCCTTTCCATCCGGTAAACGAAACGTGGGTTTATCTGACTCTTGAATGTAATTCTTCGCCCTCAATACTTGAGCGTAGGCCTCCTCAATTAACCTTTCAACATCATCTTTCATCCCCTTCTTTGCTCCTCGGCGAGCCTGTTCAGTTAATGCCCCGGATTTCACCTCAACGAGGAAAAGCGCAGTATCAAGAACTATCAGGCCATCCAACTCTGCTTCAACCTTTTCTCCTTTTTCGTTTTCAAGAACATACTTTAACTGGCGAAAAGGGGTAGCAAACTTCAAAGCATCGGTTAGATATTGGATGGCTTTCTTTTCTACATAGCCTGCTCTCGTTTTTTGATATTTTTGCCAAATAGCATCATCCTTGACAATGCATATTCTAGATTGAGGATTCCACAGATCTTCAATCTCTGGACGAATAGCCCAATAGGCTGATTGTAGTGCTGGACATAAATATTTCCCTGCATGCTCGATAAAGGGTCTTCTCATCAATGGGTGAGTTGGGGCTGGCCTGCAATAACGTTCCTCGACGCTTCCAAAGGAAGTAGAAAACCTGGTCAGAAATGCCAATATCTTTTCTGGTGGTAACTGGATTAAGCCGGCTAGTTCATCAATAGAAAAGGAAATAGTATCTCCCAGAGCATAAAAAGTCCAACTTGCAACTAAATCTCGAATTATTCGTTTAGAAACGTTTGATTTTTCCTTTGTGATCCTTTCAAGCAAATCTGCCGGGAATTCTGAAACAAACTCTTCATCTGCATTACGATGCCTATAGTCCTTTGCTACTTTTCTTAATCTCTGTTCATATTCCTTTGCCTCTGCCCAACGCTGAGACAACTTCAAGAAACGGAGGCCATCAACTCCCTCCAAAATGGCAAGAACATCGGAGATGGTAAATCCCAAGGATTCCTCCATCTCAGCAGATAGGGGCGTAAAGATGCCTAACAGCATCTCTGTCAAATGATGATGATATGCAGAATACCTAACCAACAAAGATTCTGATAAAGATAGAAACCTAAGCTTATCCAGTGTTGTTCTTTCGGGCCCATCTGGGTCAACATCTTTAAATATCAAGTTGAGGTTTTCTGCTAGAAATAGACTCTTTATTTTCCCCTGTAATTCTTCTACTAAAGCTGGAGTAATTGGCTGAGGATTTTGAAAATGGAAAGATTCATAAGGTTGGGTTAGACAAAGCAAAGCGATATATTCTGTATACGCAGGATTGATTTCCGATTCATATTCCTTCATTTTTTCAGCGTCAAAGTTCGAGTTCCTCAAAGAAATCTGTGCAATGATATCCAAGGGGTCATGATCTCGAATGATTTCTTGAATCTCTTGGATTTTTGCTTTTAAATCCTTTTCAGCTTCTCCCCGTGTATCACGAATGGCTCCCAACAATTTCTTGTGTTCTTCAGGATCGGTCGTACCTTGCATTAATACATGACGGCCTTTGCGCGCAACAAAAATGCCAGGGCCTTCATAGACCTCGTCATAAGTACCTTTTTCATCGGCTTTTCGTCGCTTTGTCATGTGACCGCTTGGTTCAAATGCCTTCTACTATAAATTGATAACTCTATTGTGCAATTGATGTGTTAATCTCAGCCAAAAGTTCTTCTAGTGTTCCCCCAAAGTCACGATTTATGCGTCCCCAAGTCCCGCCTGCGTGAGTGAAGTTAATCAACTCAAAATCCTGCTTATCAATAGCCAGATTTTCAATCAAGTGATCTCGAATCAATCCAAGCCAATGTTCTTGTTGGGGGGTGAATTCGCGTCCGTTGCATAAATGATTCAATGCTCTATTCACGCGTTCTTCTGCTGAAAGAAGCGGTTCGCCCTGGGCGGCATGTTTTACAATCGAGATCAGGTCGGCCAGCTCGTGCTGATATGCTTTGCGTAATCGCTCTTCGTTGAATCCTTCAGGTTGCGCACCTAGCTTCTGGCGAAGTTCGCGCAATGTACCTGTGTCCCATC